>NZ_JAYFNG010000051.1:0-11451 GCF_034933565.1 Raineyella sp. | reverse complement strand
ACCGCCCCGGCCGTAGCCGTCGAGTGTCGAGTGTCGTGTGTACGTGTGCTTCGGGCGTGCGCGCGGCCGCTCCGTACGGCGTACGCGTCGGGCCGGCTCAGGCGATGCCGGCCACCGCCAGCGCATTGCGGTAGAACTCACTGTCGGATCGCAGCGCGCCGGGGGCGTCCAGCGCCGTCATCCGGCCGCCCTCGATCACCATGATCCGGTCGCAGATGTCGAGGGTCGACATCCGGTGGGCGATGATCACCACGGTCAGCCGGCCGTGCAGCTGGCTGAGGGTGGTGCGGATCAGGGCCTCGCTGATGCCGTCGAGGGCCGAGGTCGGCTCGTCGAGGATCAGCAGTTCGGGCCGGCCGACGAGCGCCCGGGCGATCGACAGGCGCTGCCGCTGACCGCCGGAGAGCTGGTTGCCGCGCTCTCCCAGGTGGGTGTCGAACCCCTGCGGCAACGCCTCGATGTCGTCGAGGATGTTGGCCTGCCGGGCCGCCGTGCGCAGGTCCTCCGCGTCGATGCCGTCACGGAAGAAGCGGATGTTCTCCGCGACCGTGCCGGTGAACAGCCTGGCGTCCTGCGCGACGAACGCGACCCGTTCGCTCCACCATCCCCGGTCGACGTCCTCGAGCGGCACGCCGGCCGCCCGCAGGGTGCCGTTCGTCGGCGCCCGCAGCCCCAGCAGCAGCTGGGCGAGGGTCGACTTGCCGGCGCCCGAGGGCCCGATGACGCCCAGGGCCTCGCCCGGCTCGAGCCGGAACGTGACACCGGCCAGGGCGGTCCGCTCCGGGGTGTACGCGTACGCGACGTCGGTGGCCTCGAACGGCACCACTCCGTCGGGACGTACGGAGCCGCCGGGGGCGGGGGACTCGGCGTAGCCCTTGACCACCTCGTCGACCCATTCGAGGAACGGCAGGAACCCGGCGATCGACGCCGAGGCGTTGGACAGCTGCTGGCCGTAGCTGAGCGAGCGCAGCATCAGCAGCATCACCGCGCCGATCACCGCCAGGTCGCGGAAGCCGACCAGGGACAGTGCCGCCAGGCCGGCCAGCACCGCGCCGTACGCCAGCGAGGTGTAGATCTGCGGCTGCGCGCCCTGCAGCACCTGGGTGCGCCGTTGCGTGAGCGTCGACTCCGCGGTCAGCTCGTCGATCCGGTCGGTGAAGGCACCCTGGGCGCCGTACGTCTGCATCTCCAGGCCGAGGGCGCCGAGCTCGGAGACGGCGTTGGCGAAGTCGAGGCCGGCGCGGGCGTTCCGGGTGGACCGGCGCCGGATCGCCCGGCGCATCGGCGACAGGACGCTGCCGACCAGACCGAGGGCGAACAGCACGGCGGCGGTGGACAGCGGGTCGACCGCGACGCCGGCGGCCAGGAAAGCGACCAGGCTCAGCGAGGCGGTGATCGCCGTGGCGAGCACCGACACGGCCTGGGTGATCCGGCTGACGAACGAGGTGAGGAGCTCCTGGAGCCGGCCGGCCGGCTCGGCCTGCTGGACCGACCAGCTGGTGTGCAGGAAGGCGTGCGAGAGCCGCTGGCGCTGCTCGGTCGACACCACGGCGGTGAGCGCTGCCGAGAGGTGCACGGCGATCAGGCTGAGGATGACCCGCAGCACCAGGCTGCCGCAGGCGACGGCGAGGGCGGTGTCCATCGGCAGGTACTGGCCGTACGCCGGGCCGACCACGTCCTTGCCCCCGACCAGGGCCATCCCGATGCCGGTCAGCAGGACGATGAACAGGGCCTCGAGCAGCGCGCTGGCGAAGGAGGCGAGGGAGAGCAGGGCGATCCGGCCCTTGTGCGGGGTGAGCAACCGCCCCATCACGGTCCAGCCGCCGCGCTTGGAGTACGCCACTGTGTCGGAGCCCTTGTCCGAGCCCTTGTCCGAGCCGCCGGCCCCGCCGGCGCGGCGACCGCCACTCGCCTGCCGCCTGCCGCCGAACAGCGTCATGCCATCACCGGACCCGCGGGGGTCTCGCGCTGGGCGCGCCGGGGCCGGGCGGGCGCGGCCGCTCGGATCGGGCCGGCCGGGGGGACGCTGGAGTTCATGGGGTCGATTCTGCCCTACGGCACCGACAGCACGAATCGTCGCCGGTCGCCGGTCGTACGGCTCCCGTGGTCGGGTGCGCGTACGGCCCCTCCCGGGTCAGGCCCGCTCGGAGCGTCCGAGCATCCGGTCGGTGAGCAGCGGCAGCCCCAGCCCCGCGCAGATCGCCATCAGCCCGAAGACGAGCAGTGTCGAGGTGTTCCACAACAGCCCGGCCACCGCCGTCATCGCGGCGGTGCCCAGTCCGGTGGCCAGCGCCGTCATCATGCCCTGCACGGCGCCGTTCAGATCCGCAGGGACGTCGTCGTTGAGGAAGCGGACGAAGGCCACCTGCGCCACCGCGAAGGTCGCACCGTGCAGGGGCTGGGAGAGCGCCGCGAGCCACAGGCTGCCGGTGAGCCCGAGGACCAGCCACCGGACGACGGCGGCGAGCAGGGCGATCACCAGCATCGCCCGCACCGACAGACGGCGTTCGAAGTGCGGGGCCACCGAGAGGATGACGATCTCGCCGAGGGGCGCCAGCACGATCAGCGCGCTGACCAGGCCGGGTGAGGCCCCCAGCTCCGCGAACCGGACCGCGCCGAACGTGTAGTAGGCGGCGTGCGACGACTGCAGGAAGATCATCACCAGCATCATCACCACCACGTTGCGGCGGCGGAACAGCGCCGACCAGTCCCGGCCCGACCCGGCGCGCTGGTGGGCGACCTCGGGATGTCCGGTCGGCGCCAGACCGAGCAGTCCCAGCGCGAGGCAGGCGGCGACGAAGAGCCCGAGCAGCGCCTCGGTGCCCCAGCGGGTCTGCACGGCACCCGCGGCGAACGTGCCGATGACGAAGCCGAGCGACCCGATCCGCCGGGTGGGGCCGTACGACAACAGCCGGCGGCCCGCCGCCAGCGTGGTCATCGTCTCCAGGCCCGGCAGGATGACCGGGTAGGTGAGGCCGAGCGCGACCGAGGCGACCATCACCAGCGCCACCGAACCGTGCCCGAGAAACAACGCGGCGCAGGCGACCGAGATCCACGGCAGCACCCGGACGATGGTCCCCAGCCCGGTCCAGCGGTTCGCCAGCGGGAAGAGCACGGCCACCGCGATGCTGCGCGAGACCAGGCCCGCGGTGACGCTGAGCCCGGCGATCTGAGGGGACATCCCGCGCCCGATCAGGAACACCGCCCAGTACGACGTGTAGATCGCCCAGGACGCCAGGAACACGAAGAGCTGGGCGCCGATCCACGTCTTCACCTGCCAGAGTCTAGGGGCGCCGCCGGCCGCACCTCTCGACCCCGCGCGCCGCGGGGGAACAGAATGGGCGCCATGTCCCAGCTCGAGGCCGGGCCTGACCGGCCCACCATCCCTGCCGCCCCTGCCGGGTCCGACCGGCCCGCCGCTCCTACTGCTCCCGCGGGGCCTGACCGGCCTGCCGCTCCTGCTGGCCCCGCCCCCGCTGCCGGCACCCCCGACGCGCCGGCGTCCGGGGCTGCGGGGACCCGGCCGTTGCGCGTCGGCCTGGCCGGTTACGCCTCGGCCAGCTGGCTGCACGTCGGGCCGATCACCGCCGCCGGCGGCGTGGTGGCGGCCGTGGCCACCCGCCGGCCCGAGCGGCGCGCGCAGGCGGTCGCCGATTGCCCGGGCGTACGGGTCGTCGATGACCTCGACGCCCTGCTCGAGGTGCCCGACCTCGATCTCGTCGTGCTCAGCACCCCCACCGGCCGGCACCACGACCACGCCCTGCAGGTGATCGCGGCCGGACTGCCCGTCGTGGTCGAGAAGCCGCTCGGCGTACGGCTCGCCGAGGTCCGCGAGGTGGTGGACGCGGCGAAGGGGGCCGGGGTCCCGCTCACCGTGTTCCTGCAGCGCCGCTGGGACCCGGCCCACCTCGTCGCCCGGCAGCTGGCGGCGACCGCGGCGCTCGGCGAGCTGTGGCGCCTGGAGTACCGCTGGGAGCGGTGGCGTCCCGTCCCGCGGCACCGGTGGCGCGAGGACACCCCGACCGCCGGCGGTGGCGGCCAGCTGCTCGACCTCGGCCCGCACATGGTGGATCTGACGGTGCAGCTGTTCGGCCCGGTGGCGTCCGTCCATGCCGAGATGGCCGCGCGCCGGCAGGTCTCCGACGACGACACCCACCTGGTCCTGCGGCACGCCGGCGGTGGGGTGAGCCACCTGGACATCGGCTCGCTCGTCGCGGCGCCGGGCCCGCGGCTGCGGCTGGTCGGCGCCACCGGCACGTACGTGTACGACGACTTCACCGACGACGGCAAGGTGCAGCCGATCTACCCCGACCTGGCCGACGCGCCCGGCGCCTGCGGCTGGCTCTACCGCGGACCGCTGGAGCGTGAACCGGTCGCCCGGGTGGCGGGGGAGTGGACCGACTTCTACCGCCGGCTGTTCGACGCGCTGCGCCGGCCCGACCCGATGGCCCAGCTGCCGGTGCCGCCCGAGGACGTCGTGCACCTGGCCGAGGTGCTCGACGCCGCCCAGCGCAGCGCCGCGGCGGGGCAGGTGGTGGCGGTGGGCGAATAGCCGCCCACGCCGGCCGGGGCCGTACGATCCTTCGGGGTCGGCATCCGCCGGCCGTGTCGGTCGGCATCTTCCGGTCGGCACCTGTCGGTCCTGTGGGTCGGCATCCGCCGGATCCGATGTTCCGATGCCCTCGCCCGTCCGCTCCCCGAGGAGGCCCCGTGCTCGCCGCTCTGCTCCAGGTCGTCCTGCCGGTGGCGATCGTCGCCCTGGTCGGCATGGTGCTGGCGCGCAGGTTCGTCCTCGACGCGGACACGATCGGCAAGATCAACCTCTACGGCCTGACCGCCCCGCTGGCCTTCGACTCGCTGATGAAGACCAAGGTCACCCTCGGCGAGGGCCTGGTGCTCGGTGGTGCGCTGCTGCTCGTGTCGGCGCTGGGCGCACTGCTCGCCTGGGCGGTGACCTTCCGGGCGCCCCGCGGCACCCAGGCGGGTGTCGTCGGCGCGGTGGTGCTCGGCAACAACGGCAACTTCGGTCTGCCGATCGCGCTGCTGGCACTCGGCCAGGTCGGGATGGACCAGGCGATGATCCTGTTCGTGGTCTCGCTGGTGGTGATGTTCACCGTCGGCCCGATCCTGATGGGCTCGGGCGGCGGCATCCTCTCCGGGCTGAAGAACTTCGCCAAGCTGCCGGTCACCTGGGCGATGGCCCTGGCCGGCCTGCTGCGCCTCCTCGGCTGGCAGCTGCCGATCGGCGTCTCCCGGGGCATCGAGCTGCTGGCCGCGGCGGCGGTGCCGATGGTGCTGCTCGCGCTCGGTGTCCAGCTCACCCAGTCCCGCCGACTGCGCCTCACCGGGCCGGTGCTGACCGCGGTCGGGCTGCGGGTGATCGCGTTCCCGCTGATCGCCGTGGGCGTCGCCCGGCTGCTGCGGATGGACGCCATGTCGACCAGCAGCCTGGTGCTCGCCTGCGCGATGCCGACCGCGGTCAACGCGTTCATGCTCGCCCGCGAGTACGGCTCCGACCCGGAGACCGCGGCCAGTGCCGTGGCGCTGAGCACCCTGCTCAGCGTCGGGACCCTCACCGTGGTGATCTCGGTGCTGCCCGCCTCACTGGTCTGACGGGCCCCGGCGTCCGGAAGGCCCCGGCGGGCTGCCCCGGCGGCCGTCGGTCGGGTGACGTACGGCCACCTCCGCGGACGACCCGCCTCCGCCCAGGACGGAGGCGGGAGGCGGACACGGTGGAGGCTCGATCGCAGGGCCGGCACGCCGGTCCTACGGGCGCAGACCGGCCTTCCAATGGTCCTTCTCGGCGGCCACCTCACGCAGTTCCTCGGTGATCGCCGCCACCGCGCATCGGGCGAACTCCTCCGGTTCCGCCGCCGGGTCGGCGGGCTCGGCGACGATCCGGTGGATGATGCCGTCCTGCAGCATCTCCTGGGCGCCGACGCGCTGGAGCTCGGACAGCTCCCGGGCGTGCGAACCGTCCTTGTAGACGATGGCGCTGGCGCCCTCGGGCGGGAGCGGGGAGAGCCAGCCGCGCTCCATGGCGATGATCCGATCGGCCGGCATCATCGCCAGGGCGCCGCCGCCGGTGCCCTGGCCGAGGATCATCGACACCGACGGCACGGTGGTGCGGGCCAGCCAGGCGAGCGTACGGGAGATCTCGCCGGCCAGGCCGCCCTCCTCGGCCTCGGGGGAGAGGTCCGCGCCGGGCGTGTCGACGATGGTGACCAGCGGCAGACCGAGCATCTCGGCGAGCCGGATGCCGCGCTGGGCGGCCCGCAGGCCCGCCGGGCCGAGTGGTCCACCGGTCATCTGGATCCGCCGGTCCTGGCCGACGATGACGCACGGCAGCCCGTCGAGCCGGGCCAGCGCGAGCAGCATGCCGGGGCCGTGCTCGGTGCCGGTGCCGGACAGTGTGACGACGTCGGTGGCGCCGTAGCGCAGCACCTCGCGGATGCCCGGCCGGTCGCCGCGCCGGGTGGTCTCGATGGCATCCCAGACCGAGCCGACGCGGGGCGGCAGCGCCTGCGGCGCGTCCTTCTTGTGCGGGGCGCCGAGGTCGACGGGGGTGAGGACCCGCAGGGCCGTCGCGGCGATGTCGCGCAGGTCCTCCGGCTTCACGATGGCGTCGATGATGCCGTGGTCGACGAGGTTCTCCGCGACCTGGATGCCCTCGGGGAACGGCTGGTTGTTCAGCACCTCGTAGACGCGGGGGCCGAGGAAGCCGAGCATCGCCTCGGGCTCGGCGACGGTGATGTGGCCGAGCGAGCCCCAGGAGGCGAAGACCCCCCCGGTCGTGGGGTGGCGCTGGTAGACGATGTAGGGCAGGCCGGCGTCCTTGTGCGCGATGACGGCCCGGGAGATCGACACCATCCGGACGAACGCCGGGGTGCCCTCCTGCATCCGGGTGCCGCCGGAGGAGGTCGAGGCGATCAGCGGCAGCTTCTCCGCGGTGGCCCGGTGGACCGCCGCCTCGATCCGGATCGCGGTGTCGCGGCCGATCGAGCCGCCGAGGAAACGGAAGTCGCCGACGATGTAGGCCATCGGGCGGCCGTCGATGGTGGCGCGACCGGTGATCACGGCTTCGTCCATGCCGGACTTCTGGCGTGCGCGCAGGACCTGTTCACGGTATTCCGGCGGATAGCCGCTGATGTCGATCGGTTCGTCCCAGGACTCCTGGGAACCCGGATCGACCACGAGATCGACAAGTTCCTGCGCACCCCATCGTTTCGCCATGGCGCCCAGTTTGGCAGAGCAGGGAGCAGGCGGCAGCCGGTCGGGCGGGGGCGAACAGCACAGTGGCACACGCGTTCGGATCTGCGCTCCCAGCCCCCTCTTCGGGGGCGCTCCGGCCGGGGACGACGGTGCCGGGACGCCCCGGCCCGGGACGATCCGGCAGGTTCCGCAGCGACGGAAGGAGCCGTCCCGAAGTTTCCGTACATTGCGGTGATCGGGGCTGTGGCGGAGCGGTGATCGGGGCTGTGGCGAATTATCAATTGTTTCCGGGGCGGTGCATCGGATCTCCGATGGGGTCATATCGTGCTGGAGGGGCCATTTCCTGCGACATCGGTGCCCGAAAAAACGCCCGGAACCTGACTTAGGATGAAACGCATGACAAAACAGCGCCGGACCGGCTCGGTCCTCGGCATCATGGTGGTGCTGGCCGCATTGCTCGGCCTCTCCGCGTGCGGCACACCCGCCACGACCTCGACACCGCAGCCGACCCGGCCGTCCGTCACCCTGACCGTCTTCGCCGCCGCGTCCCTGGCCGGGCCCTTCGACCAGATCGGCACCGCGTTCAGCGCGGCGCACCCCGGGGTCACCGTCCGCTACAGCTACGGCGGGTCGTCCGACCTGGTCAGCCAGCTCGCGTCCGGCGCACCTGCCGATGTCCTGGCGACCGCGGACGAACGGACCATGCAGCAGGCCAAGGACAAGGGGCTGGTGCCGGACTCGACCCTGTTCGCCACCAACGAGCTGGCCATCCTCGTCGCCCCGAAGAACCCGCTGGGGATCGGCGGCGCCAAGGACCTTGCGAAGCCGGGGCTGAAACTCGTCGTGTGCGCCCCGCAGGTGCCGTGCGGTGCGGCGACGGACCGTACGCTCAAGGCGGCCGGGATCACCGTCTCGCCGGTGAGTGAGGAGGCGAACGTCACCGACACCGCCGGCAAGGTCACCTCCGGCCAGGCCGACGCCGCCGTCGTCTACACCACCGATGTGGCCAAGGCACAGGCGGCCGGCACCGGCATCGGCGTGCCGCTCGGCGTCGACCAGACCCCCAACCGCTACCCGATCGGCGTCACCGCGACGGGTGCCTCCGGCGCTCAGGCCGAGTCGGCCCGCCAGTACGTGGCGTACGTGACCGGCGCGGACGGACAGGCGGTGCTCGCCAAGGCGGGCTTCGGCAAGCCGTGACCGAAACCGGCGAGGGCCGGAGCCGCGGTGTCCGGGGCGGTCGTGATGACGGGCGCGGTCGTGGTGTCCGGAACGGTGACTTCCGGGGTGGTGATGTCCGGGGTGGCCGTGGTGCCAGGGACGGTCGTGACATCCGGGGCGGCCGGGACGGGCTGGCCGGTCGTTACACCGTGCCGGGCTGGTTGTGGATCCCGGCGGCGGCCGGGCTGGCCTTCCTCGCGCTGCCGCTGGCGGCGATGGTGCTCGGCACCGATTGGCGCCACTTCGGTGCCCTGGTCACCTCGCCGTCGGCGCTCACCGCGCTGTCACTGTCGCTGCGTACGGCGGCCGCGGCGACAGCGGCGAGCCTGGTGTTCGGTGTCCCGCTGGCCGTGGTGCTGGCCCGCGCCGAGCCCCGGGGGCACCGCTACCTGCGCGCCCTGGTCATGCTGCCGCTCGTCCTGCCGCCGGTCGTCGGCGGCCTGGCCCTGTTGCTCACGTACGGGCGGACCGGTCTGCTCGGCCGCTGGCTGGAGGTGGGCGGTGTCCACATCGCCTTCACCACCACCGCCGTCGTCCTCGCCCAGACCTTCGTGGCGATGCCGTTCCTGGTCATCTCGTTGGAAGGGGCGCTGCGCTCCGGCACCGAGGCGTACGAACGGGTCGCCGCGACCCTCGGCGCCGCTCCCGGGGTCGTGCTGCGCCGGGTCACCCTGCCGCTGGTCGCGCCGGGCCTCGTCTCGGGGGCGGTGCTGGCGTTCGCGCGGGCCCTCGGCGAGTTCGGCGCCACGCTGACCTTCGCCGGGTCGCTCCAGGGCACCACCCGCACCCTGCCGCTGGAGGTCTACCTGCAGCGCGAGGTCGACCCCGCGGCGGCGGTGGCGCTGTCGCTGGTGCTCGTCGCCGTGGGCGCCCTGGTCGTGCTCACCGTCGGCTCCCGCGCGCTGGGGGGTGGCCATGGCTGACGTACAGCTCGACCTCGGCCTGGCGGCCCGGCACTTCCGGGTCGCCCTCGACGTGCCCGACGGGGAGGTCGTCGCCGTGCTCGGGCCCAACGGCGCCGGCAAGTCCACCCTGCTCGGGCTGCTCGCCGGGACCCTCACCCCCACCTCGGGCGGGGTGAGGGTCGGCGGACGGGACGTCACCCGGCTGCCCCCGCACCAGCGGCGGGTGGCCCTGCTCGCGCAGCGGCCGCTGCTGTTCCCTCACCTCAGCGTGCTGGAGAACGTCGCCTTCGCACCGCGGGCGGCCGGTCTGGGCCGGACCCGGGCGAGGGCCGTGGCCGGGGAATGGCTGGCGGCGGTGGAGATGGTCGGCTTCGCCGACCGGCGGCCGGGTCAGTTGTCCGGCGGGCAGGCGCAGCGGGTCGCGATCGCCCGGGCGCTGGCCGCCGACCCGCAGGTGCTGTTGCTGGACGAACCCTTCGCCGCCCTCGACGTGGCGGTCGCGCCGCAGCTGCGCGGGGTGCTGCGCGAGGTCCTCGACGGGCGGACGACCCTGATGGTCACCCACGACCTGGTCGACGTCGTCACGCTCGCCTCCCGCACAGTGGTGCTGGAGCAGGGGCGGGTGGTGGAGGACCGCGCCGTACGCGACCTGGTCGAGAGCCCGCACAGCCGCTTCGCGGCCGACCTGGCCGGCCGGGTGCTGCTGGAGGGGACGCTCGCCGCCGGGACGGCGCCTGCTCCGGGGACGGCGCCTGTTCCGGGGACGGCACCGGCTGCCGGGACAGTGCCTGTTCCCGGGACGGCGTCGACTCCGGGAAGTGGCTTCCGGCGGGGGGACGGCGTGGTGCTGGAGACGGCACTCGGCCCGGTCGCGGGTGTCTGGGAGGACGACACCGCCGCCGGACCCGGAGCCCGTGCCCTGGCTCTGGTGGATCCGGCGGCGGTGAGCCTCCATCGTGAGGCTCCCCGGGGCAGCCCCCGCAACTGCTGGCCCATCGAGGTGGAAGGGATGGAGCCTCGGGGCGGGCAGCTGCGGGTGGTCGCCCGCGGAGTGCGGAGCACCTCGGGCGCGACCTCCTCGGGGTCCCACGATGGTGGGATCCGCGGTGGGGCGGACGTTCCGGAAGGGGGCCGGGACGTACGACTCGCCGCGGACATCACCCCTGCGGCGGCCGCCGAACTGACGGTCGTGCCGGGGCGACATCTCTGGTTCGTGGTCAAGGCCCAGCAGGTACGGGTGTACCGCGGGCACTGACCGGGTCGGTCGGTGGAGGCGGCTCAGCCGGCCGTGGGCATCCGGTCGCCCACCCAGGAGGTCGACCAGGCAGTGTCGGCGGGGGCCGGATCCACCACGTACGCCCGGCAGCCACGCTCGGACGCCACCCGGATCGCCCCGTCACGTCCGGCGACGATCAGCGCGGTGGACAGGATCTCGGCCAGGCCGGCACGGGGGGCGACGACGGTCGCGGAGCGGGCGCCGTGGGCCGGGGCGTGGGCGTGCGGATCGATGATGTGCTCGCCGCGTTCGTACACCCCGGAGGTGGCGATCGCCGCGTCCTCCAGCTCCTCGACCCGGACGATCGCCTCGGGGTCATCGGGATGGCGGATGCCGATCCGCCAGCCCTGGTCCGGGGCGGGCCGGCCGCGGGTCACGATGTCCCCGCCGGCATTGACGCAGACGTTCTGGTAGCCGCGCTCGACCAGCAGGTCGGCGACCAGTTCGGCGGCCCAGCCCTTGACGTAGCCGGACGGGTCGAAGCCGCCGGGCACCGCCCAGGGGTCGAAACTGCCGCCGGTGGCCTCGCGGCCCCACCGGCAGGCGGCGATGACCTCGAGCAACGCGGCGTGGTCCGGGTCGGCCGCGTCGAGATCGGACTCGGCCAGCCGACCGGTCCGCAGGGCGCTGACCAGGGAGGTCGTGCGATAGGTGGAGAACACCTCGTCGACCCAGCGCATCAGGTCCACGGCCTCGGTGATCGTCTCCTCCAGCTCGTCGTCGGAGGGCCAGGGCCGCTCGCCCTCGACCAGGTCGATCACCACGACCGTCCCCCACATCTCCTGCAGATGGGTGTAGTGGCGGGCGTCCGGCCGGTGTCGCGTCACCCGGGGACGG
>NZ_JAYFNG010000050.1:0-5071 GCF_034933565.1 Raineyella sp. | reverse complement strand
CATCATGGTGGGGTTTCCTCTCCTGAAGGGGTTCTTCCTTTGGGGTCAGGTGTTGCTCATCAGGGTCATCAGGGATGGCCCCAGCAGGATGGCGATGAAGACGATCGCCAGCATGGTCGCAGGGATGGTGAGCCGCTCGGATGCGGCGTTCGCACGGGCCTGCTCGTCGGTCAGGAGCGCCACGCGTAGCGCTCGGTTGTGTTCCCGAAGTGTTTGGTAGACGGGCATCGTCTGCTGTTCGGCCAGGGCCATGATGTTGGCCAGGTCGTCGAGTTCGGGCAGGGCCAGTTCGTCGCCCATCGCGCGGAGGACGTCCCACGGTGGGCGTCCGTCGACGCTGGACTGGGTGAAGCCTTCCGCCAGGCGGTCGAACACCCACTGGCCGCGGCCGACGCGCGCCGCGTTCTCCAGCGCCTGCCGGGGCCCCGACCCGGCGCGGCGTTCCAGCGCCACGAGGTCGATGAAGCCGGTCAACACGTGGTTGAACTCGAGGCGGGCCGCCTTCGCCTTGCCGTGGATGTCCAGGTTGGGCAGCACGAACAGCCCGACGGCGCCGACCAGCGACGCGATCAGCGGGACGGCGATCGGGAACCGCAACCCGAACACGTTGAACAGGGTCGACAGCAGCGGGGGTGCGACCAGCCCGATGGCAGCCAGGATCAACTTCTCGCCGTAGAAACTGGCCTCCGTCCGGCGCAGCAGCGCCAGTTCCTTGACCGGCGTCATCCACACCCACCTCGGCACCCAGCGCGCGACCCACGCACCCACCCGATCCTGGGCGTCCACGCCGCCCAGGAGGGCCGGAGCGGCAGGCACGCCGGTCAGCCGGTCCAGCGCGGGACCCAGCGCCGGGACGGTCGGAGCGAGCCACCACACCGCGCACAGGACGCTCGTGGCAAGCATCAGGCCCGTCAGGGCCGCGAGCTGCAGGCCGGTCATGATGGTTCTCCGGACGCCAACAGTCTGGGCAGCGGCTTGACCCGCGCCATCCGTCGCATCACTACGAGACCCACCACGTACAGCGAGAGGAGCACCGACAGGACGACCTGCCCCATCGGCGAGCGGTACGGCTCCAGGTACTGGCCGGTGGCGGCCATCCCGACCAGGCACACCACGGTGATCAGGGTGACGATCCGCGCGGTCTGGCGCGGCTTGCTGCGGTCGGCCTCCAGGTGGCGCCGGGCTGCGACTTCCGCGGACACCGACTCGGCAAGGCCGGACAGGATCTGGGAGAGACCGTCCGCCCGCTTCTGGGCCGCGAGGATGAGTGTGGCTGCCACCAGGTCACCGGTCGAGTCGTTGAACTGGTCGGCGAACGCGCGGAGCGCCTCTGCGGTGTTCCACCGCGACCGGATCCGGCCCACCAAGGTGGTCACCTCCGGACGGATGACGTCGGGTGCGGTGCGCAGCGTGGCCACGAGGGCGCCCTCCAGACCGACACCGACGGTGATCACGCCAGCCAGGTTGCGCGTCCACTCCGCCAGCCCTTCGAGGCGTTCGATCGTGTGGGACTCGTCCGAGACGCCCAGGACCACCGGTAGGCCGACCGCCGCCAGCGGGAAGACCACGATGGCGATCACCCAGCCCGACAGCAGAGCGACCACCACCCCGGCCACTGCTGCCAGGACACCCGCGACCAGCACGCGGCGCGGGACCGAAGCCAGCCGCGCCAGGACCCGGGGAGTCGCGGGTGCGCCCGTCGGGACCGGCACCCGACGGAGTCCTGCGACCAGCCCCATCACGCCACCGACGACCAGCACGCGCACCAGCGCGGGAACCAGCGGGTTCATGCGACACCGCCGTGGCGTTGCGCCTCCACCAGGAACTCGTTCGCCGTGAAGCCGTGACCCGCCAGCATCCGCAGGTGGTCGGGTAGCACGAAGGCGACCGCCGGGCCGTCGGGGTGGCTGCGGAACACGGTGGTCGCGGCGTAGCCGGCGGACTCCTCGCCCGGCGTGATCGCGAGCACCTCATCGACCACGCGCCGCTTGCGGACCGAGCCGTCGCGTCCGCGGACGAACATGGACCGCAGTTGCACCACCAGGCCGAGGCAGCGAGCCAGCTTCATCACCGCCGAGTCACGGGTGAACTCGCCGGACTGCATCGCGCAGCTGACGAGCTTCTCCATCGTGTCGGACGCCGACGCGGCGTGCGTCGTCGACAGGGAGCCGGACCCGGACTCCATGGCCATGATCATCTGCGCGACCTCGCGTCCGCGGACCTCGCCCACGATCTGGCGGTCAAGCGCGTACCGGAACGAGGCGTGCATGCCGTCCTGCAGGGTGAACTCGTTCACCGGACGCCCGTCGGGACCCCGCTCGCCCGAACCGGGACGCGCTTCCCACGAGAACACGACGGGGTGTTCGTCGACCAGCTGCTCCAGACCGAGTTCCCGCTCGGTCTCGAAGGTGCCCAGCACCTCTTCCGGGCCGATCTCGGCGCACAACGCTCGCAGCAAGGTGGTCTTGCCGTCGCCCTGCTGGCCGGACACGACGATCGACAGCCGGGCCTTCACCGCGGCCGCGAGGAACGACGCGAGCAGGGGGCTGACCGTGTCCAGGCCCACGAGGTCGTC
Organism: Raineyella sp.; assembly: GCF_034933565.1. Lineage (NCBI taxonomy): Bacteria > Bacillati > Actinomycetota > Actinomycetes > Propionibacteriales > Propionibacteriaceae > Raineyella > Raineyella sp. The sequence continues at coordinate 2,496 of NZ_JAYFNG010000050.1, read as the reverse complement.
GAGGGTGATGCGCACCAGGCGGTGCCTTCGGATCACGACGCTGGGTCGATGAGTGACGAACGCGGACGCCGCGAGGCGGGCACCCTCCAGGTTCAGGTGCAGGTCGGGATTGGCGTCGGAGAACACGCGCGGCGGATCGGCCCTGGACGCCAGGTCCTGCAGCAGCTGGATCAACTCATCGTCGGACGCCGCGACCGGTGGCCCCGGCACCTTCTCGCCGCCGACCAGGTCCAGGAACACCCGGTCGTGCCCCACGACGATGATGTTCTCGACGTCCGGGCGATCCACCAGCGGCTGCAACCGGCCGAGCCCGAACATCAGGTCGAAGACCGCCTGCGCCAAGGCGTCCTGCGCGGTCGCGGAGTTGACGGAGCCGTTGACCGCGAACCGCGCCTCCGTCGCCTCCTGGACGACCTCCATGATCACGGCACGCCCTAGGAGACTGCTGAACAATCCGCCCGCGTGCCCGCCGGTCTGACGGCCCGTCTGCTGGAATTGTTGGGTTGTGCAGGGTGAGTCGAGTCCGCAGCGGGACGTGTTGGACGTGGAGTCGCTGGCGGGGCATCTGCTCCCGGCTGGCGGTGTGTTCAGGTTTCTGGCCGAGCATCGGCAGCGGTTGTTCCCGGACGTGTTGTTCGCTGATCTGTTTCCCTCTGGGCGGGGCCGGCCCTCGATCCCGGGAGAGGTGATCGCGTCGGTGATCGTGTTGCAATCCCTTCACGGCTTGACCGACCGGGAAGCGGTCGACGCGCTCACGTTCGACCTGCGGTGGAAGGCGGCGTGCGGGTACCCGGTCGACAAGAAGGGGTTCGATGCGTCGTCGTTGACGGTGTGGCGGGCCCGGCTCGCCAGCTCGCAGCGGCCGCAGCGGATCTTTGAGGTGGTCCGGGATGTGATCGCCGCTACCGGTGCGGTGAAGGGCCGGCAGCGGCGTGCTCTTGATTCGACGATCCTGGATGATGCGGTGGCCCGGCAGGACACGGTCACCCAGCTGATCGCGCAGGTGCGCCGGGTCGGCCGGGAGGTGCCCGGCGCCCAGCAGATCATCACCGAACGCTGCACCCGGTTGGAGGCGTTGACCGGACAGGGCTACGACTTGACTGCCAAGCCGCGGATCGCGTGGGATGACATCCAGGTCCGCGAGGAGTTGGTGACCGCACTGGTCAACGACGCCCTCGCCCTGCTCGACGGTCTCGACACTGAAGCGATCACTTCCGCTGGCGGGAAGCCGGCCGAGGCGATCGCGCTGCTCGCGTTGGTCGCTGGGCAGGACGTTGAACCGGCCGAGGGCTCCGATGGCACCGATGGCCGGTGGCGGATCGCCCACAAGGTGGCGCCGGAGCGGGTGATCTCGACCGTCGACCCGGAGGCCCGGCATGCGCGCAAGACGGTGGAGCGTCGCCAGGACGGGTTCAAGGCCCACGTGGTGATCGAGCCCGACACCGGCCTGGCCACCATGGTCGAGCTGACCAAGGCTGCCGGCCCGGACAACAGCGACGCCACCGTCGGGGCCCGGCTGGTGGTCGCCGACCCGACGATCACCGGCCCGGTCGAGGTGCTGGGTGATTCGGCCTACGCCACCGGTGACATGCTCGCCACGCTTGATGCCAAGCAGTGGACCCCGCTGGTCAAGCCGTGGCCGATCCGACCCGCCGTCGCCGGCGGGTTCACCATCGACGACTTCACCCACGACGCCGCGACACGCACTCTGACCTGCCCGGCCGGGATCAGCCGCCCGATCAGTGGCAAGGGCAGTGTCACGTTCGGTGCCGCCTGCCACGGGTGCGCCCTGGCCCAGCAGTGCACCACCGCGAAGCGAGGCCGCAAGATCACGCTGCATCCTCAAGACCCACTGCAACGCCAGCACCGTCAACGAGCCACCGACGATGGTTTCCAGGCCACCTACCGACAACACCGGCCGATGGTTGAACGCACGATCGCTTGGCTGACCCGAGGGAACCGGAAAGTGCCCTACCGGGGCGTGACCAGGAACGACAACTGGCTCCACAACCGGGTCGCGGCGATCAACCTGCGCCGACTCCTCGCCCTCGGCCTCACCCACGGACCGACCGGCTGGGCGCTGGCCTGACCGACCGCCCGAGGGCACTTAACCCTTAACCAACAGCCGCCACCATGGACCTCAGACGGGCGGGGCGACCCCGTTGTCGCACTCTGGGTGCCGACTCACACTCGCCGCTCGACGGCCTTGGCGGCGTCCCGATCGTCGCCCATACTCAACACGCCCTCAGAATGGCGCCTTGTTCAGCAGTCTCCTAGCTCCTGCCGCGCGATCTCGTCCCCCAAGGGGGACTGCCCGATCCGCTCCGAGAAGCGCTTGGACGCCAGCGCGCGCAGTTCCGACGCCTCGTCCCAGTCCACCTCGGTCGACCGCTCCGTGGGTCGACCATCGACGCCCGACCTCGCCTCGCGGCCCACGACGTGGAGGGAGGACGCGGTCGGTGCGCCCGCCGTCGACAGGGTGAACCCGGAGCGGAC
>NZ_JAYFNG010000049.1:0-85581 GCF_034933565.1 Raineyella sp. | reverse complement strand
CTGGAAACAGCCATTCGTAGGGCCTCGCAAGGATGCCTGCCGCCGACATGGCCACCTTACTCAACCGGCAACCATCATCTGACTAGTGTTTTTATTGGCGGCCCCAGCAGGAATCGAACCTGCGACACAAGGTTTAGGAAGCCGGTGCCGTTGCCACAAACACCATCGATTCACAAGGGAGAACGCTCGACTAATCGATGGTTAGACGCTAGGCGTGCAATATACGTGCAATAGCGTCTTCGCGAATCGGACGTCGACCGTGTCCTACGAAGGTGCAACCAAGCATTGAGCAGCGGTCGGGAACCACCAACTCACACCAGACTTGCTGGCACCTGTTCACGGTACCGCGACGATCTGTCCATCTGCCGCAATAGAGTGGCTTGGGCTAGGTATGAGCACACCCAAGCCCTCACCGGCATCCCCCAGCAAGACACTGCAACTCGAATCACTTCAGGACGCGGCCAACCGACTCGGGGTCAGCGTCGACACCATTCGCAGGCTCATCTCGGACGGCAAGCTCACCGGCTATCGCCTGGGCCGCCGCATCCTGCGCGTGTGCCCCGAGGAGGTCGACCAGGTGTTTGAAGTGACCACCGCATGGGCGAGGAAGCCTCGCAGGGCCAGACAGGCGTCATTGGCTGGCTGATTGCCCCAAGGGACCGAGTCGCGACGACCGGCAACAACGGCCTCGATCGGACTCACCAAGGAGCTCGCCCTCCGAAGAACTAAATGCTGCAGCACGTCGGGGCGCCGCGCGCTGCGTTCAGTTCGCGTGAGAAGCGCACAAACCGATGTGGCCCGGCCTGTTGATCACCACCCTCGGCGTCTCATCACCATCTCAGCCCGGGGGATCGGACTTGCTCATGACTGGAGGATTCTCGAACTGGAGCTAGGCGAAATGAGGCGGCACTGGTTCGTGCCAATCGCCGCCTGCCCAGAAGAAGGCGGCTTGGCTTTCGGGCACCTTCGCGGTTTGGAAGGGGGATCCGTCGTCGTCCACCTTTCGGATCACCTCTCGTCCGCCGACCACCAGGGGCAGGTGAAGTGACCATGAATAGACTCCCGGCCAGTCTGGGATGGCCCGGATGAGGAACTGTTGGGCGTCCCCTCGCGTCATGGCCCAGCTCAACGGAGTCGAGCCGTCTGCAGCGTCCATTGCGTCGGGCTGGGAGAGGCCCAAACCCAAGCGCACCTCGAAGCGGACGGTCGGCATGATTGTGGGACCACCTTGTGGTTGCCACATCAGCTTGGTTGCCGCAGGTCCGATGTCCTTTCGCTCGACGTCGAGGAGCGGCGGTCTCACGACGACAGTCGTGTCTGCGTCGCAAACCAAGGTCACCAGTAGGAGTAGTTCTCCTTCCGCGGCGCCACCCTGTGATCGAATCCAATCGGGCCACTCAGCGAGCGTTCCGGGTGGCTGGCGACTGAGCTCTGCTCGCGGAACGTAGAAGCTCTGACCTATCCATGCCTGCGGGTGTCCCGCCCAGATGGACTCATATTTCGTGGTTACGCTAACTGTGATCGGTCCAGGGCCACGGGCCAACAACCAGCGTCTGAGGGATCGTTGAGCTGGTTCCGTCATGAGCAGCAGAAAGCTGCTGACCACCGTGAGCACGACTCCAACCAAGCTGAAGAGGATGTCTCGTGGCAAGCCGGTCATGGTTTAAGCGTACCCAGCTGGTTCCCCGGATCCGCATTAGCCTGAGTTCGCATGTGGTCCGGGGCTTGAGGCTTGTGCCCTCGATTGGGCAGATCTGCGACCGTCGTCGAAGAGGCTCCAGGCGGCAGCTGTGACAGCCACGGAGGCACTCATCCACTGACCAAGGGTCTCAACCGTTCCGCGGCTGACCGAGACACGTTGTTCTCCGTTGTACACGCCGGCCTCATAGCCCGCTCGGTAGCGCTTGTCCCAAGTTCGGCCATGGGCCTGAGCACTCATCATCCGCCACTGACTTACGTACCAACGGCTCGTGCCCTGCGGCACATTCATGATCTGCTCGACATGGGCGCCTGCTTCACGGATGATCGCCGTCGCCTCATACTTTTCGTTGAATCCGGTTCGAGCGAGGATGGCCAACTCCTGGTCGCGTCGTTGTTTGAAGACAGCAGCTCCTCCTGCCGGATTGCCCCTCTCTTCGGGGTCGTCGTTCAGGAAGGCTGCATGGTGGCGCAACTCCTCAGCGGACAGAAGGTGTGCGCGACCTGTGCGCACGCTGCGTTCGCGTGGACCCATGAGCCAAACAGCCTCGGCAGAGCCGAGCAAGGCGGTGCGGAGGAGACTGGGGTACGCGAAGACGCGAAGCTCAGGACGCGACACGATCAGATCCACCACCGCCCCAAGGTGATCAACCGACTGAGCGAGCGCATTCCAGACGGCCGCGAAGTAATAGAACATCTCCTCCTTGTCTAGTGCCATTTCGCTGCCAGGCTCTGGTTCATTCGGATGAGCGCCCGTCTCCGTTGCCTCATTGTTGACCTCGTGGATCCGCTGTTCCCACCCCCGGATAACGCCAGAGAACTGTTCGACCACTTCAAACCAAGATCGGCTACCCACGATCTCCATCCTCGCCTTTCACCTGCATTGATGCAGTCGTGACTGACAGCAGCGCGTGCCGCCATTGCTCGATCGCGAAGCCACCGCAGAATTTTGACTTACTTCCAATGACAGGCCGGGCGGAGAGTGCCGCCACTGCTCGCTTGACACGCCGGCGCAGTCGACCTTCACCGGTCGCCCTCCCAACTGCCGTTGTCGTTGGGCATTACAGTAGCTTCGATTGGGGAAGCGGCCTACCCATCGCCTTCCGTGCTCCTACTGGGCTGCACCCGCTCGTAGAGGACCGCCTCGGCGTCCAGGAGTTGGCGCTCCACCAATTCGGCGAGCGAGCGAGACTGGACGCGGAGTCCGAGTTCGATGTTGCGCTCTTCTGCGCTCTTGGAGAAGTTGGCGCTGGTGACGATGAGGAACTGGTGGTCGACGGCAACGAGCTTGGCGTGGTTCCGGACCGGCTTGCCGTCGGGTTCTGTGGTTCGGAACACCTTTGCCCCGGCAAGTTGGGCCCCGACTTCTTCGCAGGTCGGGGTGTTCGCCCAGACTGGTCCGCCTCGGGCAGCGTTCGCGTCCATGTACACGCGGACGTCAACGGTGCCCCGCAAGGAGACTTCACGCAGGGCCTCCCACAGCGCCGATGATTTCTGGAAGTTGAAGGTCGAGCAAGTCACCGCGTGCCTGGCGGACAACACCAGTTCCTTCAGTGAGGTGGTGAGGGTGCCGTAGTCGGCAAGGTAGCCGGGCAGGGTCCAGACGGGGTCGATTGAGGTCCGGCGCGCGTTGGCGCCCTGTACCGCCCGCAGGACCGGCACTGCGACGGGGCTTCCGGGCACAACACCAGCGGCTTCAAGCTGCGACCGCACGTCCTGTCGTCGAGAGGCCGAGACCGTCTGCAGCGCCTGAGTGAGGGTCAGCCCTTCGCCGTAGAGTTCAGCCAGCTGGTCGGCCTCAGTCCCGGTCAGAAACTCCCCGAGCCGTCGGAAGGCGTCCTCGCTCACGTCTGCGCCTGGAAGAAGGCGAGGTCGGCGAACGGTCCGGGCAGCGGCACGAGGAAGCGGCGGTCGAGGAAGCGGTTCGCCCGCTCGCACGACGTCTCGGACGCCATGGTGCAGCAGTGGCAGGCGGCGCCGTGCAGGAAGTCCTCGGGTTCGGTCGGCGTCCGGTAGGCGCAAACCGGATCCGAAGAGCACCGTCCCGCCCTTCGTAGGGCGTTGTCGACAGCCCGGCGCAACCGCTGGGGTTCGCTGAGCTGAACGAGCCCGCCCAGGGTGCCGTCGCTGTCCGACGAAGTGGTGAGCAGCAACAGGCCAGCGGCGGGCGGGCGTCCGGTCTCTGCTTTCCATGCGTAGATGCGTTCGGATATGCTCGCCGCCCCATAGCCGGATGACATCGCCATCTCCCGCAGTAGCACGTGCGCGAGCGTGTGAACCATCCAGTAGCGCGGCGGTGGAAATCGGGTCTCGTGGTCGACGTTGGTGGAGGTTTCGGACATTCGGTTCTCGAAGTTCCGCTTGTGGGCCGCGCGATGGGCCGCCCAGAGTCCGGATCGCTCGACGCGCTCCTCCCAGGCGGCTACGGCTGTCTCGTCCAGCTCCAGGAAGACACCCTCGCCCCGGTTCTCGGTGCCGACCACCCAGGTAGGGTCAGCGGTTGCCAGTGGTGCCCGTCGCGATGGCAGGTCGAGAACGCGGTCCATCTCGTCGATGCGTGTGAACCCGATCAGAGCGGTTGCCTCCCGCAGCTTCTCGACGGCGAGAACGCGGCTGACGGCGGCGGGCATCACCGGGTCGACACGGCGATTGCTGACGGTCAGGCCGCTGACGGGATCCTCGTGGTGCTCGCCGGCGGCGTCCAGCTTCAGATAGTTCCACTCCGGGACGAGCAGGTCGGTCGGTGACCAGGACCGCTGCTCTTCGGGATCCACGCTCGCGGCCCTTGACGCCAATGCCATGTCCACCGCTTGGCGCAGCTGTGTGTCTTCGGTGTTGGTCACGTCCAGCTTGCCCTCAAGTAGGTCGCGGACCATGCCCAGATCGTGGGCGTACTTGGCGAGTTTGTCGCCGAGGGCCACTCGCAACTGGTCGGCGAAGTCCTGCTTGCGCTCGCCGGCGTCCATCGGCATCACGATCACCGACTGCAGGACTGGGAACCACAGGTTCGAGGCGCCGATCAGCATAAGACTCACAGGCGCGTCACAACCACCGGGGGCGAAGGCGTCCAGATGGGGGAAACGTCCCCGGCATTGGGGCAACTTTGCTTTGCCAGCCGTCCCTTGGGCCTCATTCATACCGCGGTGGGCGCCGCACGAAGCACATTCGATTATGGCGGACGCCCCGCGGCCAGCGGTGCTCTCGATCATCTTCAGGTGCGCAACCTCGGCTTGGGGGCAGGTGCCGCCGCGATGAACCCACCGGTCGTAAGGGAACTCGTCCAGGTGACCGTTGGTGCAGGCGAGCAGGTACCGTGCCGGCAGAGCGAGCGATCTCCGCTTGCCGCCGCCCTTGTTTCCCTTGCCGAAGCCGGGGCACCCGACGTGCTCGAATCGGGCCTCGTCGGGACGGTAGGGGTGGGTGTTGCGGTACTCCAACAGGCTAAGTGGGGCGAGGCGGTTGCAGCCAGTGCAACGCAGCCACTGGGGGAACACGATTGCGGGGACGCCGAGATCGCGACCCTCGTCGGAGAACGCGCCCGCGTCAGGTTGGTGTGGGAAGGGACGGATCTGGTCAACTTGCGCCCCGAGTTGCACCCGGACGGCCTGGAGCAGCCGCGGGGCATGAATCGCCGGGACGCCGTCGCGCCGCTTCCAGATCTTCTCCCACGCATCGAACCCGCTGGGCATGATGGTGAAGTGCGGCAGGTCCATCACCGAGCCAGGACCGTAGGTGTAGAGCAGCGAGGAGGGTCGGCCGGAGCCAACCTTCGCGTAGTTCTTCTTTACGCCTTGATCCTTGAGCGCATCAGCGTCCCCCAAAGGGTCGAGCGCGTTCCCGCCAGTGAGCCACGTCGTCGTCATATCAGTCCTCGTCCTGCGTGGGGAAGACCCAGTCGGGCTGGTTGTCCGCGGGTTTGAGGAACAGCTTGCGGGGGTCGGGCGAGACGAGCAGGTTGATCTCGGGCTGCACCTCGCGCATCGAGTTCGGGACGATGAACGGTGCCCCTTCGGCAAGATCCTTGCGGGTGCTGGCTTCAGCTCCGATCATTAGCGGACCCTGCTCGCTGCCCGTGAGGGCACGTTCGTAAACCAGCGTCCGGCCCTGCTGCAGCAACGCCTTCCTGCGGTTCTTCCAATGCTCGACCCGACTGTCGAGCCGCAAGCGGATCCGCTTTGCGTAATCTTCGCCTGATGCCGCCAGTCCCCGTGCCGTCAGCCGAGCGACGAGGGAGGCGAGCAGGGCCGACTCCGCGTCCACCTTCGCCGCCCCCTTCTCCGGCGATAGCCCCTCACTCCCCCGGTTTCCTGAGATGACGCGTGCGGCGCTGACCAGGACGCCGTCCATGCCGCGTTCGATCGATGTCTCGGAGAACGGGGTGACCGACAGGGCTTCCACCTGGGAGTAGAACGTCTCGTGGTAGTGCCGGAACTGCTCGAAGTGGGCGAGGTCACGGGGCCGTGCCCAGTTGCCCAACGTGACGACGAGTCCGGGGCCGTCGGCGGTGCGACCCACCCGCGAGGACGCCTGAATGTACTCGGCGGTGTTCTTGGGCTGCCCCACCAGCAGCATCAACCCCAACCGCGGCACGTCCACGCCCACCTGCAACATCGAGGTCGCCAAAATGGCGTCGAAAGGAATCTGGGATCTTCCCTCCACGCTCCGGCCCTCGTTGAGGGCGGCGATCCGGGCGGCCCTGGCATCGTTGGTGTCGTAGTCGGGGTCAAACGGGATGGCAAGCTGGTCAAGGGTGCTGGTGATGGCAGAACTGGCCACCCGAGAGGTGAGCTCGGCAACAGTCAGCGATCCGAACCCGGTGCCTGAGCGGCGCGGCAACTTGGACCAACGGCGTCCCCGGGCTAGCCCGGTCTGGATGTCGTCCTGCATGTACCGGGCCATGCCCGCCAACTCGCGGGTGGCATTGAAGTAGGCCACCAACGTCAAGTACGGGTCTGCCGAAGCTGGGTCGCGGTCCAGCAGCAGTTGAGCGCCGGCCATCAAGACCTCAGCGACGCGAATCTCTGCCGCGGTGAGCCGCACGCCAGAGGCGCATACGCCGACGTAGCGGCGCCCCGGGCTCTGCGGCGAGATCGGCACCTCGGTCGAGAACCACGTGTCGGAGGCGTCCAGAACCTGCGGGGGGAAAATCGCCGTGCGGCGTCCGTACAGATTGCGGACCTGGTCGGAGGCATTCCGGACTGTGGCCGAGGAGGCCACAATGAGGGGCTGGCAGGGTGCCCCGTCGAGGGTGGCCCAGGCGGTGAGAGTGTCGATGGCCACCTCGAACAGGCCAACCGTGGTGCCTAGCGCGCCGGTGATGAGGTGCAACTCGTCCTGGATGATCAGGTCGGGCGGGCGAAGCCGACCGGTCGGACGCACGTGTGCGGCGGGGTGCGGTCCCTTGGCGTTGTGGCGGTCGCTGTCGCAGCCCGGGAAGTCAGGGTGCACGAACCCGTGCCGATCGCACTTGCGGCTCACGTAACCGAACAGGGACGCCGCCTCACCTTCGCGAGCCAGCCGGGCGAACTTGTCGACGGTGGCGATGACGAACGCTGGCGCGAGGCGGTAGATCTCCTCGTCGACGGTGAGCACCGGGAGACCCTCGTCGACGGCTCCACCGCGGGCGAAGGGGCACTCGGCGAAGGGGTCGCTGCAATACACGTAGACGCGACCGACGGTCATGTCGACCTTGACGTCCTGTTTGCTGATCGGGGCCCCGCACCACGGGCAGCGCCTGATCTGCAACACCGTCAGACCGTGGTCATAGCCGCTGTCAAGCGCGGCCCGGAGTTGCTCGTCGGCCTCCTTTACGCGCTTGGGCGAGACGTTCGTCCCCACCCACAGGCCGATCCGGAAGGGCTCGTCGCCCCACAAGTCAGGCCGTTCGCGTCGCGCGAGTTCCGCCGCACACACCATGGTGGACGCCCGCTGGAACTGCTGGGCGGTGAGCAGACGCAGCGTGTAGCGCATCAGCACCGCCAGACCGGAGCCGCCGTCGAGAGGCCCATCCGCCGAGCTGACTACGCCCTGCAGCCGCCTGATCGCGAACGTGAACGCCGCCAGGCCGAGATAGGCCTCAGTTTTGCCGCCACCGGTGGGAAAGAACAACAGCTCGACCTGCGCCAGAGTGGGGCGCGACCGGTGCTTGTGGGCAGGGTCGCACAGCGCTGGGAGCTGCAGCAGCACGAATGCGAGCTGAAACATGCGCCAGCTGTGTGCCCCCGCGCCGCGGGCCGTGACCAGGGCAGCGGCAGCGTCGGTGTCGAGGGAGTCGTCCTTGCTGCGCAGTGCGGCGATCTCGGTATGGACTCGCTGGTCTGCCATCACCCGGTTCATGAACCGGAAGCACACAAGCGCATCGTCATGCGCCAGCAGGTAGGCGATCCCGTCAGTCAGCCGCGTCGCGACCTGCGACGCCTCCGCGATGGCACCCATCGCTTCGGACCGGAGGTGCGACGGAAGGTCGGCGGCCTTGGCCTTCTGGAGCTCCAGCCAGGAGGTGTATCCAGTGGCGATGGGTTCCAGACCGGCGCGTAGTTCGTCCACCGAAGCAGTGGCCAACGCCCGCATGTCAGTGATGACCTCGGCACTGGCGAAGGCTCTGGTCTGCGGGGTTTCGGTGACAGGCAGCCAAGTGGTCCACACCTTGGACGCGCGTCGCGCCCCAGCCTCGACATGCCAATCAACCGAGCAGGTACGCCCCAGGGCGAACTCGAGGCGGTCGCGGTACTGCAGACTGAGCCGATGGACTTCAGGGTCAGGATCGACATGGGAGTCAACGAGAGCATCCCGGACCGGCAGGAAAGCGGCCGCGCCGTCAGCCTCGACCCACAGCTTCGCCTGGAAAAGCCACGCACTCACCGGGATGCGCCCGACCACTTCGGCGTCGTTGCACAACGCAATCTCCACCAACCGCCGGTCAGGCTCGACGAACGAGTCGACCCGTAGTACACAGTCATCCAGGAGCGGGTAGGTGACGGTCACACCGGGCGTGAGGTCGGCCACCCGGATGCGAACCGGGATGTCGTGGGGAGTACGGACGAACTCGCGCGGCTGCCGGCCGCCGTCGGGCCGCTCCCCCTCCGGAGTGTGGGAGTGATAGGTGCCCCAGGACGCGATCACCGTGAAGGACTCCGCCTCAGGTGCCAGCTGGAATCGCAACCCCATGGACGCCGGAATCATCAGTCCGCGCTTTGGCCCTGTGTCCTCGGCCGCGTCCTCATCGGCGTCGGTCGTCGTGTCGTCCGCCCCTGGCACCGGGATGCCCGTGCTCCTACCGGTTGCCTCCGGCTCGGACAACTCGGAATCGTCCTCCGACGGAGAGGTGCCGGCCGAGCCGTCGGTGAGCCGACGGGGGGCGATCCGACCGATCGGGTACACAGTGTCAGGTGCGGCAACGAGCACCTCATGGTCTCCGTACATCGGGCCCAGCAGCTCTCGGGAGAGCATGTCGGTCAGATTCTCCCTCGCCGTCCACGACGTGTGGTCGGGCTCAGCCTTCAGCTCATAGGGCATCCCGGACGTCACTGGGCTCGTCATTCCTCGAACTCCTCGTCGTCGGCCGGGGCAGGGACTGTGTCACCCTGAAGGGTCGCCCGGCGGTGGTTCTCCTCCAAGAGGCGGTCCAGGATCTCGACCCGCGCCTCCGGGCAGACGGTCCAGCGCTCCATCTGGCGGTATGTGTGGAAGCCGTGATTCAACGGCACGTCTTGCCACCCGTACGCGGCCATCACCGCCTCGTCGAGCTCAACTTGGATTTCCCGCATGCGGGCCGCATCCGAGTCGGACGCCGACGGCAACTCCGGATCGTTGACCAGGTTGTACAGCTTCGTCAGCCCCAGGTCACGCCGAAGCATGATCTCGTGGCGCTCGGCTCCGAGGACCTGGCCAATACTGTGCAAACGGTTCGTCGCCTCCGGTTGCGGGAACGTGTCGAAGACGTCAGTAGTCGAGTAGCGAATACTGACCCCTAGAAGTGAGCCCCAACGCATCACCCACAGCATATGAGCGCAGGAGGTCAATGCCGCCAGCGTCGCGTCACTTGTGTCCGTGATCACCACGATCGCGGTGCTCATGACCGACCCGGTTGGCAGCGTTACTGGTATTGCGAAACTACTGACAGCCGACAATCCAAGGAACTTGTCGATCGTTGCCAATGCTTGCGTGAGAGCGGGGCGCGGTTCCGCATAGATCCACCACTTCTCTCGATAGAGCGCACGGTTGTTCACGTCGCGTACCGGTTTCACAAGCTGCCTTACGCGTTCGAACGGGGCCCTGTAGCTCGCAGCCTCTTCGATTGATCTGGTTCCGAAATTGATGACCCAGCCATCCCCGGCTAGATGTGGGCTGGAATTGAGGTCGCGGCCGTTCAAGTAAGTGAATAGGACGTCCCGATTCCGGCAATCCTCGAGGATCATTGCTTCAGCTTCCTCCTGTGACATAAGGAAGCCCTTGCCGCCGAAATCGAATCCTTTGAAGCATTCACCCCTGTTCTCAAGAAGCCTAATCGGGGTGCCTGAAACTCGGCTGGCCGGTTCAAGAGAAGGGGTGATGTGCCTGACTGCGACATCGTCTAAGAAGGCTGCTGTCCGTTGGTCGCGCCAGCCGCCCCACACGATCGAGTATCTCGTTGCGACAGTGCCCCGCGAGGGCCATTCGCGGCTGCGGACTGCCCGGTGGATCCTGAAGCCCCGCAAAGCTAGTTGCTCGAGACCGACCTCTCGCGTGTCACCTTCGCTGATTACCTTGGCGGTAACGAGCCCCAAGCAGCCAGTAGGTCGGAGAAGGCTAGTTGCACGAATGACGAAGAATGCGACCATGTCCGAATTTCCGGTTCTCGAATCGGCAATTTGGTTCACCAAGTACTCGCGGTGCGCGACGCCGATAGCCCCTGAAATCTTCTTCCCCACTAAGAATGGAGGATTGCCGATCACGGCATCGAAGCCATCCCTGACGCAGATGTCAGGCAGTTCGATGGCCCAATGAAGCGGCATCCATCGTTCGTAGTCAGTCTGGACTGTGGGCGTGAGGCCGACGTCTTGGATGGCTTCCAGCCTGGCGCGGTTCTGGTCGCCGTGGCTGGGGTAGGCGTCGTTGACGGCCAGGCGGAGGTTATCGTAGGCCTCGTCGAGGGCTTTGCCTGGTTTGCCCCCGAGGCCGAGTCCAGCCGCGATGACACCGTCTGCGATGTCGCGAAGTTCGTCGGTGGTTCTGCGAAGCCGCTCGAGCTGGACCTTCTTCGCCTTGGCGGAGCGCTGAGGATCGTTGTCGTCGACCTCGCTGGCGAGCGTGTGCCGAATGCGGACGGCCTTGGCGACGGTCCCCCGCACGTCGACGGTGCTGGCGTAGCCGGCGCTGGTGACGTCGAACAGGGCCTCCTCTGGCGGCACCCGGGTGGGGTCGATGTGCAGGGCTTCGAGTTGGGCCAGGTCGGTGATGCCGAGCAGGGAGTTGCCGACGAGCATCTTGTCGTCGACGAAGCTGAACGGTTGTTTGGGGTCGAGCGACACCAGCCACAGTGACAACTTGCACATCTCAATAGCCATCGGGTTGATGTCCGCACCGTACAGGCACTGGGCCACCACCTTGCGCAGCGCGTCGGTCTCCTGTTGTTTCGGCGTGCCGATGCCCGTGCCGGTGGCTGCCCACGCCTCGACCAGACGCGCGGCCAGGTAGCGGGCGGCGGCAACCAGGAACGCGCCCGAGCCACAGGCGATGTCGGCGACCTTGAGATCGAGGATCTCCTCGGGCGACTTCAGCCGCCACTCCTCGCGGTTTGGCGTCTGGTACGGGCCGGGTGCGTAGACGAGTGGTTCGAGGGCGTGGAACACGACTTCTTCGGCGAGGGAGCGGGGTGTGTAGTGGGCCCCGGCGTTCTTTCGTGAGGGGGTCTCGATGACAAGGAGCCCGCCCTGGGTGACGACCGTGGGTCGGTTACGCAGGTCGCGGCGAATAATCCCGATCCAGCTCTTGAGCTCGGCGGTCAGGTCTGTGTCGTGGGTGACGGCGCGGATGGCCAGGTCGGCGTCCTCGATGGTGTCGCTGGCCTTTAGCGCCTTGATGAGCGCCGACGAGGTCGTTGGCACGGCGCCAGGTTGGTGTTCCTTCACCCATGCCAGGATCGCGGTGGCGATGGACTTGTCGTCGGCGTGCTTGTCTGCGATGTCGTTGAGCACGGCGAGCGGAATTTCGGGTTCGGAGCCTGACTTCCCGATCAGGCCGACGATCGTCTCGGTGGCGAAGGCGCAGGTGTAGCCGAGTAGGCCCTCGTAGATGTATCCGATCTGCTCGACGTCGATGTCGCGGAACGATATCGGCCGCCGCCCCTGCCCCTTGATATCGGCCATCTGAACGGCGTCCAGCACTTGCATCATCACCCGGTCATTGACCGCCAGCGCCAGTGGGCCGCGGTCGGCGCGAGCACTGAGGAACGGGAAGCGGGTTGGGTCGAACAGGGAGCCGCCGTAGGCGGGTAGACGCATGTCCTCGAAGGTCGCGCCGTAGAACAGCGCCCGCGAGGTGGCGAGCAAACGGTGCCAGACCGCCGAGGTGGCGTCCAGGCTCTCGGGCGATTCGGCCTCAGCGCGGCGGCGCAACTCGTCCAATTGCCCGGTCAGTCCGTAACCCTGGTCAAATAGCTGTCCCTGCGGCAGCAGGTCGCGTTCCTCGGCAAACAGCAGGAACACAACCCGCATCATCACGGTCACCGCGGCAGAGTAGATCTGGTCGCCGTCGTCAGGCAGCGGGTTCGGTTCGCCGCGGCGTCCGGCATCCTCGGCCGACTCGGAGAACGACTGCACGATCAGCTCGATCGCTCGGCGGACCTGGCTGCCCAGCGACTCGGTGATCTCCTCTGCAGCCGCCACGGAGTCGCGGAACATCGCCGGCAGCCGGTCTGCCTCCGCTCCGCCGGCCAGCCGGATCGGTGAAAGCAGAGCGGCGAAGGCGTCTCGGGTGTCGGACTCCTCAACCCAGGTCTGGCTGTCGACAATGCCGGAGGCGACCATCGTCTTCGCCGGCGCGCTCACGATCGCCCACCAACGGCCGTCCGTCACCACCCCGACCGGGACACCTGCGGATCGGAGCATTAGCTCCATACGGTCGATGGGGCTGGTGGCCCAGCCGTCGTCGAGCAGATCATGCAGGTTTCGGACTGGGTCGATCACCCAGGTCAGAGCAGCCGTGGCTCCCGCCCGGCGGAAGGCGCCCGTGCTGACGGCAACGACCCGGCCGTTGGGCGAGCCGACCCCGACCGGGGCGTCCGTCACGTAGTGCTGGGCCCAACCGAACACTCGGCGAAGGACGACGTTGACCCACGCGTCGCGGGCAGTGCGGTACGCGGCCAGCTGTGGTTCGCCCTCCCGGTCGAGGGCGTCCCACGCCTGCTCGAACGGTGCCTTGGTCTCCTTCAATTGGCCGAGGACGCGATCGTCCAGCGGTGCGATGCCTTGGGGGTAGACGCGCTTCATTACGGGGATCGACAGGAATGGACCGTCGGTCTCGACGAGTTGCAGCCACTGCCGGTGTTGCTCGGCGACGGAACGGACCGGACGCCGGCGTGGCCTGACCGGGCTCATCTGGCTGCCCCCCAGGTTATTGTGTCGGTGGGAGTCATGGCGAACACCACGGCCGCGGCCGATACGTACGGCTTCACGTCGGTGTACCGGTCGGCGATGGCGTCCAGTTCGCGCCGCTCTTCGTCGTCCAGGGACTCGAGACGGTCCCGCATGGCGCGCAGGTCCTTGCGGCGCTGTTCGCGCTGGTCGTCACCGAACAGCATCAACAGTTGCTCCTCCTCATCGCGTTCGAGGCGCCGGATCGAGTCGGTCAGATTCACCCGGAAAGCCGCGAAGATGTCGCGTGCCCGCTGGGCGTCCGCCTCCTCGCGTGACTTCAGGAGGGCTTCGACGCGGGCCTGCCGAGTCTGGGCGCGGCGTTCCATGGCGGCGGTGAGACGTTCGCGCATCCGGGAACCCTCGGCATTCCATGCATCGGCCAAAGAGGCGCGGACACCGGCGTCCGGCACCTGGTGCGCGCCGGCGTCCAGCGCCCGGTCGAGCACGACCAGCACCTTCTCCTCTGCGAGGTCCTGCGCCCTCAACCGGATGCCAGTCACGAACACCTCCTCGTGGAGCCGCAGCCCGCCGCGTCCAACCAGTACGAGGCGTGAGACGGCGGCCACGCAAGAGGCGTCCAGGTTATCGAGGACGACGGCAGTGACCCGGTTGACGTCGGAGCGTCCGGTCATCAGGGCGTTGCGCAGCAGCCGTGCGGAGCGTTGCAGGAGTGGATGGCCCAGGTGCACATGAACAAGGTCAGTGCGGGTCGAGCCGTCCTCAGGGTCGATCAGGGCCTCCGGGTCGAACGTGATGGGACGCTGTCTGGTGGGGTCGAGCTTGGTTGCCAGGCCCTCCAGCGACTTATGCCAACGGGCGCTGAGCCGGGGAACCTCGAGGACGCGGGCGTCCGTGCGATCGTCACCGACCAGGACGAGCGGGGGTTGGTCGGTGATCTGCAGGGCCGTTGCGACGACCCGCTCGGTGCTCGCCGGGGTGAGGTGCAGATCGACCTTCTTTTCCTCGAAGGTGCGAGACAACTCGTTCAGTTGCCGGTTGAGTTCCAGCCCGCCCGCCAGGGTGCGGTTGATGATTGCAGAACCCTCGTCGGTGACGACCGTGGTGCGGCTCCGGTTGGGAGAGAAGTGCTGCTGGATCTCGGCGTCGATCACCTGGTTTACCGAACCCAGGTCGACGGCGACCTGGCCGACCTTCCGTGCGATCCGGGCCATGAAGTCCATGTCGGCGGCGTAGGTGGTCGAGGCCTTGCCGGGCACGAAGTGGAAGACCTCGGGGGTCTGGGTCTGGCCGTAGCGGTCGATGCGACCGATGCGCTGCTCGAGCCGCGACGGGTTGAACGGTATGTCGAAGTTGACCAGCCGGTGGCAATGGGCCTGCAGGTCGATGCCCTCACCAGCCGAATCAGTCGCAACCAGGACGCGGACGGGCTCGTCGTGCGGGTTGGCCACAAAACGTTGCCGGATCAACTCGCGCTCCTCGGGGTCGGTGGACCCCTGGATCACCGCCAGTCGTGGCCCGTAGCCCCGGGCCGTCAGGACGTCCACGATCCAGTCGAGGGTGGCGGCGTACTCCGTGAACACAACCACGCGTTCGTTCAGCCAGGTGCCATCGGGACGGCAGATCCCGTCCAGGAAACCGAGCAGAGCCTCCAGGCGCGAGTCGGGCCGGGCCTCGTAAGACAGGCCCCAGTCAACGAGCTCACTCAGGTCTTTGCTCGACGCCGCAACGAGCGGGTTCGTGCCCTTGCGCAACTGCAGCGCAATGTACTCCGGATGATGCTCCAGACCTTCTTCTTCGTCACTCTGCTCGCTGCCCACGGTCTCGCGGAGCACCTCGTCGTCATCGTCGAACATGGACGCCGCGGTGTTGCGCGTGCTGACGCCGTTGCTCAAGGTCTCCAGGTAGGCGGAAAGGGTGCGTCCGAATGACAGCGGTGAAGACATGAACCGCTTCTTCAACAGCATGCCAACCAGATCGCCGCCCTGCTCACGTCCATTCGCCTTCTTACTGCGAGCGATGATCGTGGCAAGTTGCTCGAAGGCGTCCTGCTCGGCGTCCGAGGGGGTGAACGGGATCGGCTTGATGGTGCGGGTCTTGAAAGACTTCGACGTGATCTCTGACTTCAGCCGGCGGACCGTCACCTCCTTGAGAGCCTGCTCGTTCAGATCAGCCCCCCGACTGAAGCGGCGGTTGTCGATCATCTCCAACAAAGCCGTGAACGACTCGGCGTGGCCGTTGTGCGGGGTCGCGCTGAGGAACAAGCGGTGCTCGCAGCGATTGGCCAACTCGCGGGTGTAAATGGTGCGCTGGGAGTCAACGGCATACCCGCGGTTACGGCCAACCACCGTGGGGCTCGAAGGGGCCACATGGTGGGCCTCATCGACGACCAGGATGTCGAAGGCGTAGCGGCGTCCGGACGCCGAATCGTCCACGTCTGCATAGATGTCGCGCAGCAGCCGTTGCGCGCGCGCTGAGCGGAGCCACGCCATCGAAACGATGACGCGAGGGAACAAGCGGAACGGGTTCGCGTTCAGGCCGTGGGTACGGCGCAACTCGGCCATGCGCTCACTGTTGACAATGACGAAGTCGAGGCCGAACTTGTCGCGCATCTCGTCCTGCCATTTCAGTGACAGACTCGGCGGACACAGGATCACGACATTGCGGGCACGGTGACGCAGTAGCAACTCCTGGACGACCAGGCCCGCCTCGATGGTTTTGCCAAGGCCGACGTCATCGGCGAGCAGCAGGTTTGTCCGCGGCGCCTGCAGGGCACGACGCAGGGGTTCGAGCTGGTATGCCTCGACGTTCGCCCCGGAACGAAAGGGCGCCTGGAACGCTTTGTCGTCGGCGGATGTCACCGCGCCCCATCGCACGGCATCCACGAACGCACCCAACTCGTTCGGCTCGTCGAAGAAGTCGGGGTTGAGACGCTCCGGCAGCCCCTGGTCCGGAGCGAGGGTGTGACCGACCTCGAGCTCCCAGATGACCCGGAGTTCGTCGCCGGAGTCCTCGCTCAGCGCCTGCAACGTCACGACGTGCTGTAGACCGGCGACGGTTTCATCTGCAGGAGAACGGGAGATGCCCTGTTCCAGCACGTCGGTGACCGCCCATGTGGAGCCGCGCACCTCGACCACGCGCCCTGGCTGAGGGACCTCCGGGATCTCAGTCAGAGCGGGCACCGTCGCCGTCATACCTTGTCTCCTTGTGTGGGGTAACCCCCAGTCAATCACGGAACGTTCGCGCTCGGGCCGAGGTCACCGCGCCCGAACCTCAGCAGGTCGAGACAGATGACCCTGACTTGTTCTGTTCGGTCCGGACGAGTTGCAGGTCCATCAGATTGGGTCCGACCACAAGGCGCGCTGCTTGGAGTCAGGCAACTTCTCCCGATTCGCCATCCACCTCCTCCGCCGCGCGCCGCAGTCGCGCGATCTCTCGCGGCGTCAGCTGGACTGCGCACCATTCCTGGACTTCGCGGACGCCGAGTCCGTGCTGGTCGATCATCTGGTTGAGTGCGCGTCCGGCGGCGGCTTCGGCTTCGGCCAGCGCGCGGCGTCCGGCGGCCAGGGATGCGCCGACTTGGATGGCGAGTTGTTCGAGTTGGGTTTCGCGTTCGCGTCGTAGGCGGACGCGTTCGGCGTGGGCTTGTTGGATCGCCTTTCGGGCGGCGATCTTGTCGGTGTTGCTGGCCATGACGATGCTCCGTTCGTGTTCGACCTGGCTGTCACTGGACCCAAGACCAGCGTCGCGTCCTCGTGGACGTTTCCCACGACGACGATTGTCGAGAAGTCCCGGTAGCAACGCGAGGGGTAACGCGACTTTCAAAACCTGACACACCTCTTGCACTCTCGGAATAACGTGTTAAGAATTGGCTTATGGAGCACCCCGACAACGACGACGTAGCCGCACCAATGAGGGGTGTCTGCCCGGTCTGCGGGACGCCGGTAGAGCCCCAACCCGGTCGCGGTCAGCCTCGGCGGTACTGCTCGTCGCGGTGCAAGAGCCGGGCCGCGCGCGACCGGCGAACCGACCCCGTCACCGCCGCCGAACCAACCCCGAAACCGGCCGCGGCAGTCGACGATTGGGCGTCCGAGGAGCGTCTGCGGGTCACCGGAAGCCTGACCAGGGACGCTGCGATCGAGCTGGTCGCCTCCGACCCGGACGCGCTGGCGGAGGCGCTGCGTCGGTCGCGGCGGATGGTCGCGTCCCCGACGATGCGGGCCACTTCTTGGCGCGAAGTCGCGGCTGCGGTCGCCGAGTTGGCAGAGATGGTTCCCGCCGACATCGACTGACCACCCGCCCCGTTCAGACCCAGGCCGTCGGGCGTCCATGACGCCGATCGTGGTGGCTTGGTTTGGGTATGACGGCGTCGTTGCACAAGCTGAGCGCGGGCAACGGCTATGACTATCTGACTCGTCAGGTGGCGGCACAGGACGCCACCGAGCGCGGCTACACCGGGTTGGCGTCGTACTACTCCGAGAAGGGTGAGACCCCGGGTGTTTGGGTCGGCTCGGGCTGCGCGAACATCCGGGACGGGTTCGCCGGCTCGGTGGTCTCCCAAGTCCAGATGCAGGCGCTGTTTGGCGCCGGGCACAACCCGATCGGTGCCGAGCTGGTCGCCCAACTCGGCCCGGGCGCCCCCGCTGAGCTGGTCGCGGCGGCGACGCGTTTGGGTGTGCCGTTCCGGGTTGGGGGTGAGGTGTCGGCGTTCCGAATCGAGGTGGCCCGACGCGTGGGAACGTTGAACACCAGCCGCGGGCTGCGCCGTGACGCCGAGGTTTCGGTGGACGACAGGGCACGGATCCGCACCGAGGTTGCCTCCGAGATGTTCACCGCCGAGTTCGCCCGACCCCCGGATGGGCCGCGGGAGTTGGCGAGTGCGGTCGCCCGATACTCGCGGACCGGGTCGTCCACGGTGGCAGGTTTCGACGTGACGTTCTCGCCGCCGAAGAGTGTCAGCGCGTTGTGGGCGGTGGCCGATCCGAAGGTCGCCGCAGGTATCGAGATCGCGCACCGGCAGGCCGTCCATGCTGCCCTGGCCTATGTCGAGCGGCACCTGTTGTATGCCCGGGAGGGTACCCGCGGGGTCCGTCAGGTCGACGTGTCGGGCATGGTCGCGGCGGCGTTCACGCATCGTGACACCAGGGCGGGTGATCCCGACCTGCACACCCATGTGGCGGTGGCGAACAAGGTCCGCACCGCAGGCTCGGGGAAGTGGTTGTCGATCGACGCGCGCGTGTTGTACCGGGGCATGGTGTCGGTATCGGAGACCTACAACACCACGTTGATGAAGCTGCTGGAACGCCAGGGGTTTGCGTTCGCCGACCGCCCCCAAGCCGTCCGGGACGCAGGCAAAAGACCGGTGCGTGAACTCGTCGGCGTGCCCGCGGTGTTGAACGAACGCTGGTCGTCTCGCCGGGTCGACATCGAGGCCCGCCACCAGCAGTTGGTCGCAGCCTTTCAGCGGGAGCATCAGCGTCCGCCGTCGACGGTGGAGTCGATCCGGCTCGCCCAGCAGGCAACCCTGGAGACCCGCGACGCCAAACACGAACCCCGATCCCTGGCCGAACAACGCGAGGTTTGGCACCGTCAGGCGGTCGAGGTGCTCGGCGGGGAACGCGCGTTGCGGCGCATGCTGAACAACGCCACGACCCCCACCCGCACCCGGCTGGTGCACCCGGACGCGGCGTGGTTCGATCAGACGGCCGACCGGATCGTGGCGGCGATGGCGACCCGGGCGGCGACCTGGCAGGACTGCCATGTGCGCGCCGAGGCGCAACGGATGGTCCGCTACACCGACCTGCAACCCGACCAGGTGCCGGCCGCGGTCGAACGGCTGGTGCACGCCGCCCTGGGCCGCAGCGTGCGCCTGTCGCGACCCGAAACCGGTGTCCGCGAGCCGCTACCGTTGCGGCGGGCGGACGGTTCCAGCGTCTACACCGTCGCCGGTTCCACCCTCTACACCAGCGCCGCGGTGGTCGCCGCCGAGCGTCACCTGGTCGACTTTGCCGGACGCGCGGATGGCACCCCGGTGCCGGCCGAGCACGTCACCGCCGCGCTGTCGGCGAGCGCGGCCGACGGGGTGCCGCTGAACCCGGGGCAGGCAGACTTGGTGCGCCAGATGTCCCAGACCGGCGCCAGGTTGCAGTTGGCGTTGGCGCCGGCCGGGGCCGGGAAGACGACCGCGATGCGAGTGCTCACTGACGCGTGGGCGGCCGACGGGCGCGCCGTGATCGGGCTGGCGCCGTCGGCCGCGGCGGCCGCCCAGCTGCGCGAACACACCCACGCCACCACCGACACGCTGGCGAAACTGGCGTGGGGCATCACCCACCACGCCCTGCCCGACTGGGCCGACACTGTGCGGGCGAACAGTCTGGTGATCATCGACGAGGCCGGCATGGCCGACACCCTCACCCTCGACACCGTCGTGTCCTGGGCGGTCGAGCAAGGCGCCAGCGTCCGGCTGATCGGCGACGACCAGCAACTCGCCGCCGTCGGCGCCGGCGGGGTGCTGCGCGACATCCAAACCAGCCAGGGCGCCTCGGTGTTGACCGAACTCATGCGGTTCACCGACCCGAGCGAGGCCGCGGCATCGTTGGCGTTGCGGGACGGCGACGCGTCCGGTTTGGGGTTCTACCTGGACGGGCAGCGCGTGCATGTCGGTGACCTGGCGACCATGACCGGCGCCGCGTTCGGCGCGTGGCAGTGCGACACCGCGACCGGGCGGGCGTCGATCATGCTCGCCCCCACCCGCGAACTCGTGGGCGAGTTGAACCAGCGGGCCCGCACCGATCGACTCGCCCGCATCGGCGTCCCGGACGGACCTGAGGTGCTGCTCGCCGACGGGAACCGGGCCAGTGTCGGGGACACGATCATCACCCGCGTCAACGACCGCCGGTTGCGGATCTCGCGCACCGACTGGGTGAAGAACGGGGACCTATGGACCGTCCGAGACATCACCGCCGATGGCGGACTGGTGGCGGCCCACCGCGCCAGCGGCCGGCTGGTCAGGCTGCCCGGCGACTACGTCACCACGGCGTCCGAGCTCGGCTACGCGTGCACGATCCACTCCGCGCAAGGGGTGTCGGTCGACACCATGCACGGCGTGTGCACCGGCGCCGAATCCCGTCAGCAGTTCTACACGATGATGACCCGCGGCCGACACGCCAACCACGTCTGGCTCGAAGTCGTCCCCGACCCCGACCCCGGCGTGCTGACCAGACCCGAAGGCCTCAACCCGCCAACCCCGACCGACATCCTTGAGACGATCCTGCGCCGCGACCAGACGCAAACCTCGGCCAGCAGCTTCCTGCGCGCACAATCCGACCCGCGCCTGCTGCTCGGTCAAGCCACCGCTCGTTACCTCGACGGCCTCGGGGTCGCCGCCGCCCACCACCTCGGCACAGCCGCCGTCGCCGACCTCGAGACCTGCGCCGAAGCGCTGCTACCGGGCATCACCGACCAGCCCGCCTGGCCGACCCTGCACACCCACCTGCTGCTGCTCGGCGCCACCGGCGCCGAGCCGATCGGTTCGCTCACCGACGCCCTAGATGTGCGTTCGATCGCCGGCGCCCACGACATTGCCGCCGTCCTGTCATGGCGCCTGGACGACACCGGCCTGCGCAACATCACCCCCGGACCGCTGCCGTGGCTGCCCGGCATCCCCACACCACTCGCCGCCGACCCCACCTTCGGGGAATGGCTGACTAGCCAGTCCCGGCAGGTCACCGAACTCACCGCGCAGGTACGCCAACAGGTTTCCGAGCAGACCGCTCTGCCGGCTTGGACGCGGATCGGCGACCACCAACCCGACACCGACCTGCTCGCCGCGATCGAGGTGTGGCGGGCCGCGATGCAGGTCGACCCCGCAGACCCGCGCCCCACCGGGCCACCCCAGATCTCCCGGGCCGCCCACACCTGGCAGCGCCACCTCGACACCCAGCTACGCCACGGCCTCGCACCCGCCATGGCCGAATGGGGACCGCTGCTCGCCCGCCTTGACCAGGCTGTCGACCGCGACCCGTTCACCCACCAGCTCGCCGAACACCTCGCCGCACTGTCCCGCAACGGCCACGACGCAGCCCGGCTCGTCCGCACCGCCGCCGACCGTGGGCCGCTGCCCGACGACCACGCGGCCGCCGCGTTGTGGTGGCGCATCCACCAACTCCTTCCCCAACCAGACGCCGCCGCCCAGGGGCGTGTCGAGCCCGGCGAGTGGACCTCCCAGCTGGCGTCGCTCGTCGGCGACCAGCAGGCGGCGCGCATCACCAACAGCCCGCTGTGGCCGGCGCTGGTCGCCCAGGTCGACGATGCGCTGGCCCGCGGCTGGCGACTGTCCGGCCTCATCCGGTTGCCCGACGATGACACCGGCCAGCCCGACCCGTGCCTGACCCTTCTACAGCGCACCGCGATCGCCATCGAGCAACCCGCCGAACTCGACCCACCCGAGCCCGACTACGCCGTTGCGGTCGGAGACCGGATTCACGCCGAGTCCGATGCCGAGGAGTTGGGCTGGTTGGCCGGGGACGTCGACGCCCGGCTGGGGATGGCGGGGCTCGTCCGGGCGTCCATGGGGCCACCTGAGGCCACTGCAGAGGACGTGCGACGCATGATCGAACGCGACGACGCGTGGCGCACCTGCCCTGCCAGCCGTGACCGGCTCGTCCAGGTCAACCGGCTCACCCAGAACTTCTACGCCGCCCGACTCCCGGGCTCCTGGGCACGGCAATACCTGATCGAACGGTTCGGAGCCGACCTGGCCGGGCACCGGCTCGTCCAACCCGGACACGCCCCGGCAGGGTGGACCAACTTGGTCGACCACCTCCGCCAGCAAGGGGTGACCGACACCGAGATGATCGCCGCCGGCGTCGCCCGCGTCGCATCCACCGGCCGGCTGATCGACCAGTTCCGCGACCGCGTCACCTTCCCCATCACCAACCCGGACGGCGAGATCCTCGGCTTCGTGGCCCGCCGCAACCCCGCCAGCGGCGACGACCCGAAAGCCGGACCGAAGTACCTCAACACCGCCCAAACTCCGCTGTTCTGCAAGGGCGACCAGTTCTACGGCCACCTCGTGCCCGGCACCACGCCCGTGATCGTCGAAGGCCCGATGGACGCGATCGCCGTCACGCTCGGCAGCCAAGGCCGGTACAGCGGCCTCGCACCCCTCGGAACCTCGCTCACCAGCCAGCAAGCAGCCATCCTCGCCGGACAACCCCACGTGGTCATCGCCACCGACGCCGACCTCGCCGGCCACGTCGCCGCCGAACGCGACTACTGGCAACTCACCCCGCACGGCATCAACCCGCAGCGGGCGCGGTTCGACCAAGGCACCGACCCCGCAGACCAGCTGCACCACCACGGCACCACCACGCTCACCAACGCGTTGGACGCGGCCACCCCGATGGCCGACACGATGATCGACGAACGCGTCGCTCACCTGCCAATCCCGGTCGCCGCGAACGATGCCGCGCGGATCATCGCCGCACTGCCCGCCGACCGGTGGGACGACCTCGCTGCGACAACCGCCACCCGGCTTGGGATACCCGAGTCCGACCTGCGCCGCCAGCTACTGGCGCACGTGCAGGCGTGGAACACGGACCCTGCCCGGGCAGCAGCCGACGCCACCGCCGGCACCAGCGATGTGCGACAACGCATGCAGTTCGCGGCCGTACAGACCAGGTGGCGGCGACTGGCCAACCAGGTCAACCCGCGACTCACAAGGCAGTCCGATTGGCCCGACCTCGAAACAGCCATGCAAGCCGCCCACGACAACGGCCACGACGTCGAACTTGCCGTCCGCCTCCTCGCCGAGCTGGACGCTGGCTCCGTCAAGCCGGTAGCCGACCTGCATGCACGACTCACCGCCTCCCTCGACCTCGCCGACACCAAGCCGCCCACTCTTGCCGCGACCCGGCAGCCCGAGGTAACACGGCACAGCCAGGGTCGGCCGCAGCCGGCGCCTGCAGTGACATGAGGAACACTTACCAGCGGAAGGAGACACCCGATGTTCATCGTCGCCGCCGTCCTGGCCGGGTTACTGGTGGGCTGGGTCCTCACCCGGCGGCTGGCCACCCTCGGTTACCGCCGTCCAGATGAGACCGGACGAGCGACCCCGGCCAGTCGATGGTGGTTGATCGTGGCTACCGGCGCCGCCTGGGGTTGGCTGGTGTTCACCCTCGCTGACCAGCCGGCGACGGTCATCGTCATGTGGCTGCCACTGTCAGCAGCACTCGGTTGGATCTCGGCAGTCGACCTCGACGTCCAACGCATCCCCAACCTAACCCTCGGACCCACCGCCATCTGGGTTGCCGTCTGCTTGATCGCGCTCGCGATCACCGAACACCCCTCGGATCCCCTCTTGCATGCCGTGATCGCCGGCGCGGGATGTTTCATCGGCTTCGCCATTCTCCACATCGCCAGCCCGAACGCGCTCGGGTTCGGCGACGTCAAACTCGCCGCCATCCTCGGCGCGGCCATCGGCGTTGTCTCCCTGACAGCGGTGCTCGCAGCCCTGCTGTTCGCATGCATTCTCGCCTTGACGTGGGCAACCGCCACCCGGACCACACACCTCGCGTTCGGCCCCTGGATCGCCGCCGGAGCCATCCTCGGCGTCGGCCTGCCCGCGTTGTCGAGCGCCTTGGCGTGAGGTCCTGGGAGCCGTAGGTGCCAGCAGTGCGCAGCATCTACTTCTGCCCGCGATCGAGGAATTGTTGACATCCCGAATCAGTTGGCCGAAGCGGAGGCCTACTGCAGACTCAAGATCCCCGCCCTGGCTGCAAACACAGGATGGTTCGTTCCACAGACGGGCAAGAGCGGTCGCGTTCTGGTGTACTAACCAGGCGATGGTCCCGTCCGGCATGATGGGTCTGTGACTCATCCGGATTGGCGCGAGCCGGTTCGACGACTTCGTGCAGCGACTCGTACGGCCACATCCGAGCAGCTTCGGATCGCCGCGGCTGTCGGATGTCCCTTCGACAACGAACCGAGCGGCGTCCTCACGGCCATCATCGAGTGCTGGCTGAGGCCAGTGCTCTACACGGAGGACCCACTGCCCGCGACGGACCGGCAGTTGGAGTACTTGGACAAGCTTGGGCACGCGCAAGTGGGACGGGAGATGCATCGGTCCGTTGCTTCCGCATGGATCGACCACTACCTATCCTTGCGGACCGCTGACGCGCTGGAGAGCCTCAGGCTCAAGGCTGGCGATCGGGTACACCGCCAGCACGAGTACGCCGACCCGAGTACCGGCGAGGTTACATCCCTCGATAGATCGTTCACGGTGTCGAGCATTGGCTCCAATGGCTTGGTGTACTTCCGGGGAGGGAACGGCCAGTGTGGGTGGCCCTCCAACCTGCGTCGAATCGAGGAATGACGGACCGCGATCGGAGAACTCATAATTATCGGATTGGTGCTCATCCAGCGGGTCGAGCAGGGCAGCGCAGGCGAGGCGTCGGCGGCAATGAAGGGAACGCCTCGCGCTGATGCGAGACTTCTAGCTGCAGGAACGTTGGCGCGAAGTCAGTCTTGGGCGCCGGCCCGAGCGCGTTCAACTGCTCTTGTGAGGTTGGGCAGCAGTTCGGCGGCTTCGTCAGCCCCGATGATGACCGATTGACCCGAGGTTGGCCGCAGGATCGCGTGATCGTGGTTGCGCTGGCCCTGCGCCATGGCCCGGATCATGTCGAGTGCAGCATCGAGTTCTCGGCCGGTGTATTCGCCAGCTGTGTCGAAGTTGTAGTCCATTAGCTTGACCGAGATCTCGCCGAAACGGCCGTCCGACCGCCTCATGCAGACCCATCCCTGCTCAGGGACGTAGATTTCCAACCACCGCACGGTGGAATCTTACGCCGAGGCGCTCAGCCAATGAGACTGGCGATCTTGGAACGCCGCCTCGGGGAAACGGATCGTGATGGTCGCACGCATCGTCCGGGTTGGCTGTGCCAAGGGCCGGGTCAAACGCGTGGGGCTGTGCGCTCCGCCGGCTTGGTCACACCGGCGCGGTGTTCGGGTCTGTGGGAGCTCGGCACCGCCAGCCCCGCACCGGACGTCGGCTTGGCCAGCCCCGAAACGGGCTGGCCGTCTGGGCGGTCGAGGAGTCTGCGGAGGTGGGCGCGGGCGGTGTCGGCGATCCGTCGGACGCTGGTCGTGCTTGTTCCGAGTTCTTTGGCGATGGCCTGTTGGGTGCTGGGCGCCTGACCGTTCAACCCGTACAACTTGTCGATGACTTGTTGTTCGAGCGGCGGGAGCATCCGCACGTATCGGGAGACATCGACCTGGAGGACCTTGTCGAAGGCGACCTGGGCGCGTTCGGAGGCGTCGACGACGTCAGCGGCGTCCAACGGAAGATGGGAGTGGCGGGTGTAACTCATGACCTCGCTGATCTCCTTGACCGGCCGGCCAAGTTCAGCAGCGACGGCCGCGGGGGTGGCGGGGCGCCCGTCGGACATCAGTCCCAGCTCTGCGCGGCGGACCTCCATGAGGTCCTTGGCCTGGCCAGGCCGCAGGTGCAGTTCGCCGCCGCCGGTCATCAGCGCCGTCAGGACGGTGCCGCGGATGTGGTGGTAGGCGTAGGTGGTGAACGCGGTTTGGGTGGGGTCGTAGCGCCATGCCGCGGTGATCAGGCCGATAACGCCTTCCTGGAACAGGTCGTCCCTGATCCTGGCCCGCCCGTTGGCGTGGCGGGACAGCACCAGCCCGACCACACCCAGGTTCGCCTCCACCATCTCCTGGACGGCGCGCCTGCCGTCGGCACTCAACGCGGCGACCTGTTCGGGTGGGATCCCGGCCAGCAGTCGCCGGGCGTCCAGGTGCGTGCTCGCGGCGTCGGCGACGATGCCCATGTCACGCCGTTCGCACAACACCAGCAGCTGTTCGCGGGTCAGCCTCATGGCAGCACCTCGCCCGTGGTTGGGTCGATCAGCAGCCCGTCGACCAGCCTCAACGCTGCCCGCCCCGCTGAGCCCGCGGCGGCCGCGCGGGTGGCGACGTCCTGGGCGAACAGTTCCTGCCGGGCGTCCACGGCGGCCGCAGCAAGGTATCGGCCGGTGCGGGTAGCGCTGGGCGGGTTCTTGTGGCCGTCCTCGCAGATGCCGCGGGTTCGGGTGTGGATGCGGTCGAGGAACTGCGGCAGGCCGTAGCGGTGCCATTCCTCCAGCAGTTCCGAGGT
Organism: Raineyella sp.; assembly: GCF_034933565.1. Classification (NCBI taxonomy): domain Bacteria; kingdom Bacillati; phylum Actinomycetota; class Actinomycetes; order Propionibacteriales; family Propionibacteriaceae; genus Raineyella; species Raineyella sp. The sequence goes on along the minus strand of NZ_JAYFNG010000049.1, from coordinate 59,145 downwards.
GACTGCGAGTCCGGCGCGGCGCCGCTGGTCGGCCAGGCAGCCGATCTCGTGGACGAGGTGCGGATGCCGTGGCCAGCATCCCGGGACGAGACTGTCGGCCAGCCACGCGTGCTGGGTGTTGATCCACCCGACCACTGCGTCCAGCCACTCCCACACCTCGCGGCGCAGCCCGGCGTCGCGGCAGCTGGTGACGTCCCACGGACGTGGCAACAGCTCCAGTGGACCCAGGTCGAGCACCTCGTCCAGGTTCTTGGCCTGCTCGACGCGCGCCAGGTCGGCGTAGGCCCTCATCATCAACACACCGACCTGCGGGAACGGTTCGACCAGCGCCGTGCTCACCGTCCGTCCTCCCACGTTGTGGACGCCAACCCGAGGGTGCGCGCCTGGGCCAGCGCGTCGGCCTGCTGGGCGCGGGCGTCCGGTCCCAATCGGCGGGTGTTGGTGAGCCGGTCGCGCAGCTCGGCCTGCTGGCTCAGCAGGGTCTTGCCGCGGCGGCCGTCGATGCAGCGGGTCAGCGCGGCGATGATCGGTTTGCCGTTCTCGGCCACGACCAGCGCCGTTCTTTCGGGAAGTTCGCGGACCTCTTCCGGACGCAGCACGGGAATGTCCTCACCGCTGAACGTGCGCCCGCTGGTGCGGCCGGTCTGGTGGGTGACCCGGGCGACCCGGACGCTGCCCAGAAGGTCGGAGACCTCCTTGTTGAACGACGCGTCCTTCGACCCGCCGAACACCATCAGCACGTTGGTCAACCCGAACAGGGCGCGGGCCTCCTGCTCACCGAAGATCGCCGCCAACTGCCGCCACGTCTGCGCGGCGTAGATGAACGCCAACCCCAACGCCCGCTCGTTGGCCATCCGCGTCCGCAACGTCGGCAACGGCGCCGTCGAGGGCAGCTCGTCCAGCACCGACACCATCGGCGGACACAACCTGCCGAACCTGGACGCGTTCGCCAACCCCAACGCGGTGTCCAACACGTGCTCGGCCACCGCGGTCATCAACGGCGACGCCGACGCGTACGGGTCCTCGCGACCAAGCAGGTAGATCGTGCCGTTCTGACCGATCAACCCGGCGATATCAGTTGCCGCCTGGGTCGCGGTCGGCACGCAGCGGGCGCGGATGTCGGCCTGGAAGAACAACGACATCGCCTGCTGCACCGTGGTGACGGTGTTGCCGGCCGTCCGGTCGTCACCATGCAACGCGCCGTGCAACAACCCGTGCCAGAACCGGGCCGCAGCCGGGTGCTCACGCAGAATCTCTGCCGGCTCGGTCGCGGCGTGCGGGCTGGCGACCCAACCCAGCACGTCGTCCAGGTTCCGGCCGGTCAACGCGGCGGCGTGGAAGTAAGCCTGCAGCACCTTCGCCGCCTCGGACGCGTAGAACCGCGCCGCGTCATCACCGTGACCGCCAGCCACGGCACCCTTGATCGTGCCGGCGGTGAACGCCTTCGCCCGCCGTTCGGCCAGCATCGGATCCACACACCCGCCGATCGGGTCCCACACCAGCTGCGGCAACCCAGGAGCCAACCCGAACGGGTCCAGAACCGCGACCGGGCCACGCTTCGAACGGGACGTGATCGTCAGCAGCAGGTCGTCGGTCTTCGTCAACGTCACCAACGCCGCACCCGGCGCCGCCAGCAGGGCTGGGGTCAACAGGTCGAGGGTCTTGCCCGACCCCTGCGGCCCGATCACCCCCGCGGTGCGATCCCATGGACACCATAATTGGCCGGCCCTCGGATGCCTGGCCCGCCCGATCCGCCAACCCACCTGCGTGGCGTCGAACCTTCCCACGACTACGCCCCCTTCGCAGGGAGAGCGCGCGCGCCGTAAAGGTCGGGGCGCACCATCCGGCGTGACCGGAACAGCCTTGAGCGGCCGAGCAAGCGCTCCGCCTCGCTCGTCGTGGCCATCCCCTTCGGAGCCGTCGGACCCCACCGCGAGACCAACTCGTAGCCCGCCCAGCCCAGCACGGCGAACAGGACCACCTCGGTCGCGATGATCGTCGCCACGAGCAGGCCTGGTGGGACGCCGGTCACCGCCTCGGCCAGTCCCGCGGCTGGATCGCCGGTCAGCACTCCTGGCAGCGACCCGAAGAACTCGGTGGAGCGTGGCCACCTGAACCCCTTACCAGCGAGCAGGCAGGCGATCGCGCGTCCCGACTGGACGCCCACGGCGAACACCATTCCGCAAGCCGCGATGGCGGCCAGCGGGATCTCCCACGTGAACGGGTACGGGTCTTGACTGGGACGCGCCACGGCAGACTCCCTCCAAACAGGTCTCAACCAACCCAAGACACGGGAGGCAGCTTCGTGGACGACGCTGACCGGAATCGCTCAGCCCATTCAGCGCCGCGCGAAACTAGACTCTCGGTGTGACCCCTAACGTTGAACTTGACTACGCACTTCTCGCGGAATGGGCGCGGGTGAATGCGACTGGCACGCTCACCGTGATCGACGGGAGCTTCTTGCGCGTTAGCGCCCCGGTTGGCACGCTCGTGCCCCTCGCCGTTGCGGGGCGTGTCCGTTTTCTCGGAGAACCGTTCGAAACCACCGTCAGAGTCCAGTTCGAGCTCACCGAGGGGCCGTCCATTTCCTTCGAAGTGGTGGCCACAGCCGAGGAGGAAACCTCCTATGGTGAGGGCCGAAGGCACGTCTTGTTTGCCTTGAACACACAGCTACCCGTCCTGTCTGCGGGCCGCTGCAAGGTCAGCATCTTCCTCAACGGTGTCTTGGCACGCGACCTCTACTTCGCGATGGTGCCGCAAGGACCAGGCGAGGCGCCGCAATGACTCCGGCATACCGACTGTCGAGGCACGCGCAACAACGTATGATTGAACGACATGTTTCGGACGCCAACGTTGAGGAAGTGCTAGCTTCACCAGACAGCGCACGGCACGATCCCAACCAACGCAGCTATCGGCTTGAGAAGCGGCTACCTCAAGGAGTGCTCAAGGTGTGGGTGGTACAGCCGTGGCCACCGAAAGGTGTCGTTCTGGTCAAGTCGGTTGCCTGGAAAAATTGAGGAGGGTTCGATGAACGCGACGCTAACTGTCGATCTCACCGCCGACGTCGCCTACCTCCGGCTGGACGACGGCGAAGTCGCCCGCACCTGCGAGGTGTCTCCCGGGGTCTATGTGGACCTCAACGAGTTCGATGTTGTCATTGGCGTCGAGGTGCTGGCTCTGGATGCTTTGATCCCCTATTCGGAGTTGGCGACCAAGTTCCACGTCCGCCAGGATCACCTTCGGGTCCTGGAACAGATCCGCCCCAACGTCACGAGCTTCGTGGCGCATCAGTCGGGCACAGAACCGCTCAGCAAAGGCACTCGTAACGGGGTTCCTGCCTGACGCGCAACAAGCCCAGCCTCGCTCAGTTGGACCGTGCGGTGTCGGCGACGTTGCCGACCCGCCAGATCTCGAAGATGGTCAGGTTCGCCCAGCCGGTGTAGTTGCCGTGGATGACCCCCAGTTCGCTGCTAGCCGCCTCGATGGTCTGCTGGGCTACGGGGTCCCAGACGAGGGCGACGTGTCCGATCCGGTTGGGTCCGAGGTAGGAGTCGATGAAGATCAGGTCTCCGGGTCGTTCCTGGCCGGGCGGCACGCGGTAGCCGTTGCCGGCGGCGAGCCAGTTGCGTTGCTCCTCGGCGGTGCGCGGCATCGTGACGCCGATCTGCGCGTACGCGGCCTGGGTGAATGATGAGCAGTCGTAGGCGTCGGGTCCGTTGGCGCCCATCCGGTAGGGAAGACCGAGCCGGCCCCTGGCCCAGCCGAGCACGGTTTGGAGGCGTTCGGACGTGAGTGGCGGCAGTGTCGGGTCGCCGGTGCCGTTGCCCGACAGGCAGCCGCTGGTTCCCGCGAGTACCTGCCCGCCGCCGTAGGAGTTGGCGTAGAACAGCACGTCGCCGACGTACCAGTCGGCGTGGTTGTAGGCGAACACGGCTCGCTTGACGCCGTCGGGCCCGTCGAGGGCACCGGAGGCAACCAGGTAGTTCGCGGCCGAGTGGACGCTGTCCGCCGAGTTGTTGATGTCCGCCCGCCCATCGTTGTCGCCGTCGACGCCGTAGGCGGCCCAGGTGGCGGGCATGAATTGCATCAGCCCTTGGGCGCCGGCGCTGCTGACGGCGGTGTTGCGGCCGTGGGCGGTCTCGGTCATCCCCACGCCGGCGAGCAGCGTCCAGGGCACCCCATACCGGGCGGCGGCAGCTTCATACAGGCGCTGCACCTCGGCGGGGATCGGCAGGGGCGGGTTGTGCAGGGAGTCCTGCCGCATCTCGGGCTCGGGCAGTTCGAACCCGACTCCGCCCTCCAACACCCCGGGCGGGCTGCTGGTGCTGGACGGCCCGGCCGGTTGGCCGTTCAGGGGTGCGCCGTGCTCGAGCATGAACGGCACCGGGTCGACGGCGGCGCCGTCTTGTTTGATGGTGAAGTGCAGGTGGATACCGGTCGACCAGCCTGTGGATCCTTCGACGCCGACCGGCTGCCCGATCGCCACCGGCGCGCCCACGGCGATGGCGGGATCGATGGAGTCCAGGTGCCCGTACAGAGTGGTGATCCCCGCACCGTGGTCGATGACGACGTGGTAGCCGAACCCGTCGCCCCACCCGGCAAAGCTCACCCGCCCCGAGCTGACGGACACCACTGTCGTTTGTGGCGCGGCCAGGTCGGTGCCGTCATGCAGCTCCGACGCACCGGAGATCGGGCTGTAGCGGTATCCGTAACCGGACGTGACCTGGTATGCGGTGTCGACGAACGGGACCCGCCACTCCCCCGTCGAAGCCAGCGACCCACCGCACGCAATGGTCTGCTGCACCTGCGCCGCGGGCACGAGGATGGCAGCGACGACCAGGGCGAGCAGGAGCGGGCTCGTCAGGACGACCGCCGCCAGTCCACCACCGACAACCGCGACCAGTTTGCCCATGTCACCGAGCCTTTTCGAGTGCGGTGTTGGTGTACGTGAGGTGCTGCTCGAGCGGGTGGAGCACGGTCTGAACCTTGTAGGTCTGCTCGCCGACGCACCACAGCGCGCGTCCGCGGCCTTGCATCGCCCAGCCGGTGATCAGGTCCTGGGCGATCGGGCCGAGCCCGAGCAGGGTTTCGAGTTCGGCGGCGACGCCGGGGTCCTGGCCGTGCAGGACCTTGATGTCGGCGAGGTGGAGCAGGTCCTTGGCGATCGACACGGCTTGGGAGCCGTGGTCGCCGACGGACAGCAGGTCGGATGGTTTGTGGGCGATGGCCCATTGGATGTCGCCGTCGCGGCGGGACAGCCGCAGGTCGGCGTCGAAGCTCTTGACGGCTTCGGGGCCGAGGCGTAGTTGTTTCCAGGCTTCGTCGCGCACCACGATCCGCACGTCGCCGGGTTCGGCGGTTTCGCGCATCGCCCGTCCCCAGGAGTTCAGGCAGGTCAGCGCGATCCCGACCGCTTCGTCGCCGAGGGGTTCCAGTCTGGACAGGCTGAGCGATTGGATGGGGGCGCGCCAGTCGACGTTGATGGTGGTGGGGCCGTCGAACAGCCCGGCCAGCGCCCCGGACACGAGTTGGCCGAGCGCGTCGCGCAGCAGCCGGGTGGAGTCGTAGAAGTCTCGGCGGTCGCGGTAGCGGCATTCGTTGATCAGTTCGGTGGCGGGTTCGTCGAGTTGGCGCCACAGGGCGGGGATGGTCGGCTCGGTCAGCCGGGTCGCGCCGGTGGTGTAGCCGGTGAGGTGTCCCAGGGCGGTCTTGATGACGGTTTCGTCGGTGGGTCCGAACGGGACGCGCCGGTCGCCGATCTGTTGGGAGCCGACCAAGCCTCGGATGAGGGTGAGCCAGCGTCCGAACACGACCGCGCTGCGCCGCTGGGCTTCGGCAGCGTCGAGGTCGGCCCAGCCGTGCCCGAGCGGGCCGAAGTCGAGCGGGTTGATCCGGGCGGGCAGTCCGTGGCCGATCGCGAACGGTTCGACGCCCAGCGCGCGGCACAGGTGTTCGTATTCGTCCTTCGGGTCGCCGAGGATCAGCACGCGGTAGCCGAAGTCGAGCATCCGCAGGATGAACGCCTTGGTGGTGGCCGATTTCCCGCGGCCGGGTTTGCCGAAGCTGAACACGTTCGGGTTGGTGACCGGCACCTGGTCGCTGAGGACCCAGCCGAGCGGGTCGGCGTAGAAGCTGCCGCCCGACAGTTGGTCGATGCCCAGCTGCGCGCCGGTGGGCGGCAGGCCGGGGGTGGCGATCAGCGGCCACAACACCGGCGCCTGGTCCGACGTCATCCGCCACGTCGACACCTGCGCCCCGGCCGCAGACCAGCCGCGACCGGCACGAAGCTGACCGCGCATGGGGGCGTGGTGATGCAGGTTCGGTTCGCGGCGGCGCTCCGGTGGTGCTGGGTGGCGGGGCAGGTCGTGACCGAAGTCGGCGAGCAGCCGCGCCACATCTCGGCTACCCGGAGCGGACGGGCGGGGTTTCATGCGCCGCTGCCCCTGGACAGGCTGATTCCCAGCGGGATGGTGGCGGCGGCGAAGCCGGCGTCCTGGGCCAGGTCGAGACGCAGCGGGGCGAACCCGGCGCGGCGCACGCAGCCGTCGAGGCGGCGGCCGTACTCGCCGATGCCGGCGGTGCGTGGCACGGTGACGCAGCACACCGCGTAGGGGCGGATCAGCGCGTTCCCGCGGGCCAACTTCTCGTCCATGGCGTGGGCCTTGGACGCGTCGTTGCGGTGCCGCGCCTTGGCCTTCACCCCTGCGCGGCGGCGCAACTCGTCGCCCATGTCGGCGGCGAACTCGGCGTTGTCCGACGTGCGTTCGGCGGCGGCCTGCCCCAGGATCGGGAACGCGACCATGAACGACCGGCGTTCGCCGGGTTCGGCCGGGGTGAGGACGGGGGCGAGCGCGCCGATCACCGCGCCCTTGGCGGGCAGTTTGATCGTCGCGCTGACGGAGTCCCACGCGTCGTGGCTGTAGTGGCGGACCGCGGTGTCGGCGCTGCTGGGTCCGGCCATGGCCCAGGGCACGTCCGGGTTCACCTGTGGGTTGCGGGTGTGTTCGGCGGCCGCGTCGATGACGCCGGCGCGGTCGGCGGGGGCGAACCCGGTGCGGCAGGCCAGCGCGAGTTCGGGTGAGGTCAGCCAGCGCACGTCGGTCATCGCCATGGCGGCCCGCAGTTGCGCCTCGACCTCACCCATCAGCCCGTACAGCACGCGGGCGCGCCCCTCGAGCCGGCCGCCGCTGGCCCGGGCCTGCCGGGCGATGCGGGTCTCGGGCACCACGATCGTGACGAACGCCTCGGTGCGCACCGACGCCGCCGACAGGTGGCGCTGCAAGTCGTCGTTGACCTGCCGGGCGAGCGGGCTGGCGTCGGGGACGCGGTGCCGAGCCACCCACACGCTTCGTTCGGCGCCGTCGTCGGGAACGGTGCGGACCATGAAGATGACCTCGTCGATCAACTCCCCACGCGACGCCAGGTCGAGCAGCGACGTCAACCCGGCGGCCTGCCGGTTGCGTTCCGCCGCGTCGCTCATCCCGATGCCGGGGTGGACGACCGCGGCGGTGACCGCCCACGTGCGGGCGGCGTGGTTCTGGATGATCGCGGTCCGACTCTGCGCGGGCCCGGCCGGGGGCCCGTCGTGGACCTGCACCCCCTGCAACACCCCCGGCAGGTCGACATCGTCCAGACTGTCCGCCCGGCCTTGGGCGGCGCGGGAGGTGAACCGTCTGGCACCGGTGAGGCCGGCGAACAGGTGGCAGCCGGACGCCCACAACCAGCCCACCGCCGGGCGTCCCTGGATCGACACCACCGTGACCAGGAACACGAACCCGAACACGGCCAGGAACACCAGCACGTGGGCCCACGCCTGCTGCTGCAACGCCCAGAACACCGGCAACGACGCGCCGGCCAGGATCGCCAGTTGCTGGCCCGACAAGCCGAAGAACCAGCCGATCCGGTCTCGTGAGTAGTCGGTGTACGTGTTGGCTGACATCATTGTGACTCCCTTGCTCGATCGTTGGCTACACGACGGCCACGGCGGCCGCGCGGGCGGCGGTGGCGGCCTCCGACGCACCGGCCCCACCGGCAGTGACACCCGTCCCACCCGCGGAACCTGCTTCTCCCGCGGAACCGGCCGCACTCGATCCCTCGGCAGGGCTGCCGGGGACGATCGGGGCCTGCGGGGCGGGGCCGCCGGGGTCGCCCGGGGTGCCCGGTGCTGGTGCGCTGTCGGGTATCGGGGGCTGCGGCGTGCCGCCGCTGCCGTCCGGCGCGCCGGGCTGATCGGTCGCAGGCTGCCCGCCGGGATCGGCGCCGGCCGATTGACTGTTCTGGCTGCCGCGGTGACCCGTGCCGGAGAAGTCGGGCTGATAGGTGTTGTGCCCGACCCCCATCTGGTTGGTGGTGTCGCTCGCTACCGCTGCCGCAGAACCGCCGACCGACGCGAGCCCGCGGACCCCGGCCGCCAACGCCATCCCGGCCACACCCGCCACACCCGCCACGCCCGCCGCAGCACCCGCCAACCCGGCCCCTGCGCCGGCCGAGGCGGTCCCCGCGCCGGCCGACGCGGTTCCCGCACCTCCCGCAGACCCCGCCTGTCCGGCCTGCCCGGCGGCGAAGCGGCGGCTGGTGGCGTCCTCGCCCTGCGCCTCGCCCTGGGAACGTCCCGAAGCAGCGGTTTGGGTGGCGGTCCCGGCGTCCCCGGCGCCGCGCTGCCCGCCGAGGAGCCCGGACATGCCGCCGAGCGCCCCGAGGCTCATCCGCAGCGACGCGCCGGAGTTGGTGCCGGGGTCGACGAACGCGAGCAGCTTGAACAGCGCGAGTGGGGAGACCGCGGAGATCAGCATCAGCACCACGGCCGGCAGCGCGGTGCCGATCGCCTCGTTGGTCTTGTCGGCCTGCCCGCCGGCCACCCCGGACGCCATCTGGACTCCCACGCCCATGACTAGGGTCATCACGACCGGGGTGAACGCGGCGGCGTGGAACCAGCGCAGCGACTTCCAGAACCAGGCGCGTCCGGTGTCCCCGACCAGGCCGGCCGCCGAGATCGGAGTGGTCGCGGCCAGCACGACCAGCGCACCGGCCCGGGTCAACAGGACAACGAAGTGCGCGATCGCCGCGACACACAACAGCACACCCAGCAGGCCAAGGACTCCGGCAGTCACCACCTCGGTGACGTCGCCGACCTCGAAGCCGCCCAGCGGGTCCCAGCCGGCCAGCGAGTCGGTCGCGAACAAGGTGCGCATCAGCGCCGCGTTCAGACCTGAGCAGGCCGCGATGACCGCGGCCGCGTAGGTAAGCCACGCCGCCCACACCACGACGAACTGTCCGACCCCGAGCAGCAGACGCCCCAACGATTTGCCGTCCCGGCGCAGCGCCGCGACACCGAGTTGGACCATGATCATGATCACCAGCAGGCTGGCGGCGATCCAGAACGTCGTCGCGTACACGTCGCGGGCGGGGCCGGACTCGGTGAGGTCGGGGGTGAGGAAGTGTTCCTCCAACCTGAGGACGAACCGCATGAGCAGCAACCCGACGTTCCAGACACTGAGCATGATGGCGGTCCAGATGTCGGTGCCGACCTTGATCGCCTGACCGGCGAGTTGGCTGAACGGGTCGAACGGCATCGTTCACCTGCCCGTCGGGGCCCAGGTGCGCCAGCCGGCGGCGAACGCCAGGTCGGTGTCGGGCCACGTCGACGGTGCGGCTGCGGGTGGTTCGCCGGGGGCGATCAGCCAGCGGGTGCCGTCCCACTGCATGCGTTCGCAGTAGCCGAAACCCATCCGCGCCTCGACGTTGATGACCGCCCGCACCTCGGACAACACGCACGCCACCACCCAGTCCGGGCCGTCGGTGGCCTTGACCTGCGCGGCGGCTGGGGTGACGGTCACGGTGGTGCCGGGATCCTTCACCGAACCCATCCGCGCGGTCGACAGGAACGACCGCACGTGGCCCATCAACGGCCACCGCTCCACCGGTGGCGCGTCGGGTATCGACCATGCCGCGTGGATCTCGCCAGCCCGCGCGACACTCATCTCGGTCAGCACCGCCACCTCGATCTCCGCCAACTGCCCGACCGCACCCTCCGGGGTGCGCGGGAACCCCGAAGGCACCCTCGCCGGCCCGATCAACGTCGATGCCGGCACCTGGATCACCGGGCCCGGGGTTGCGGCCGGGGTGCCGCGCCACGCGTCGTCCGGGTTCACCGACACCATGCCCGCGGCCGCCAGCTCGTCGCGCCGCGCCTGTTCACCCTCGCCGGGGCGTGCCTCGGTGTGCGTGGCTGGGGGCGCGTCGTCGGCTGTCGGGGTGATCGTGGCGCGGATCGTGAACAGCAGGCCGGCGGCAAGCGCGATCGTGGTGGCCAGCCCGAGGGCGAACAGCACCAGCAGCCGGCCCTGCCCCCACGGTTGCGCCACCGGGTCCGGACGCGGCGGGCGGGGCCGTGTCATCCGATGCACCCCGACCCGGTGATGGCGGCCACCATGGACGGCAGCACCATGTAGGCGATCGCGGAGATGAACACCACCACCGCGCCGATCACACCAGCCCGCGAGGCGTGCGGCATGCCGAAGATCCGGCCCGCGACCACCGCGCCCAACGCGACCACCACACCGACCACGAACAGCGCCAACACGCCCCACAACACGTAGCCGGTCAACTGATCGGCGTACTGCTGCGCCCCCGGCGGGGCCACCGGACAAATCTGCAACGGAACCAGCAACATCAATCTTCCTCTCGCTCATCAGCGGAATCAGCTCGGCGGGTGGAGGCCAGCACCACCTCAGCAGCGGTCAGCAGGTCGGCGGGCAGCGGACGCGAATCCACCCCGCCCACCCGGAGCGAAGCCACGAGCGGGACGCTGAGCACCCACCCGCACCGCTCCGCTGCTCGGGTTAGCGGGCCCAACGTGGCCGCCAGGCCCCTCGGCCAGCGGCGCCGCGGCGGGCCGAGCAGCACGACCCGGGACGCGTCGGGGCGGTCCAGTTCGCCCAGCGTGGTCTCCAGCCGGCGCAGCCCCGCCACGGTGGCGGTCGCGGCGACCACCACCGTGGCGGCACCGGTCAGTGCCGCGGCCAGCCAACAGTCGGATGCCAGCACCTCCCGCGCGTCCCAGCCGACGTCGAGCACCGTCAACCCAGAGATCCGGTCGGTCACTGACAGCCGGGGAACCCCGTCGCAGTCGCGCAGGTCACCGGTGACCCGTTCGACCAGGACGTCGTCGCGCAGTCCGCGCGTCCACAACCCGTCGTAGTCGCCCAGCTCGGCTGTCGGTGCGGCCACCAACCCGCAGCGGCCCAGCGGGACGCACTCCACCACCCGGGCCGGCGCCGCCACCGTCGCCAACGCCAGCGACAGGACCGACGCCCCCGAAAACCCGTGGGCACCCACCACCGGCAACACCCGCTCGCCCCGCGGCGGCGACCACCGCACGGTTTGCCCATCCGCGGTGCGCCGGTCGGAGGCGGTGGACGGGTCGCTGAACAACCCGGCCTCCACCGCCCGCCACGCCCGCTTCAGCTCCGCAACCGTCGCGGTCACGATGACAGACCCGCCCGCAACACCAGGCTGCGCTCCGCGAACGCCTGCCGCAGCAGCTCCGACGGCAACGTCTGCAACTTCACCTGCGCGGCCTGCACCGCCTCCAAGCGCCGCACCGCACGCGACACCTCGTCGATCACGGCAGCCTCACTGGCCGCCACATCGATCAGTTCGCTGATGTCATCACCGTTCATCACTGTTCGAACCTCCTGACCAGCCCAAGCCACAGAAGCAGTCCTCATGGACACCACCACCCGCTCCGGAGGTCAGCTCGCCAGGATCCGGCGCTGGGTCCGGCCATCCGAAAGAGCCGCCAGGCTCCGGGCTGTCCGGCGGCGAACCGTCCGCCCTGCCAGACCCAACCGGCGACCGACCGCGTCGGACACCTGCACCCCCATCAGGCCCTGCGCACCCGCAGCACGGGTCCCGGACTCGCCGGCAGCCACCGCCAGAGCGCACAACAACTCGACATCGTCCGCGCTGACAAGCCCCTGCTCCTGCGCCGCGGCCAGATAGCGGTCCAGCTCCTCGGCTGCAGACTCGGGCTCGTCCGGCGTGGACCAAAGGGGCTTGGCGCGCTCCGAGCAGTCACCGAAGGTGACCGTGTTCGCCCAGGACCGGTCCGCTCGCCTGGGGTCGGCGACCCCGAAAGCCGCCAGCGTCAACCGCCGGACCCGCCACACGATGTGCGAGGGCACCAGCAGGTCCGACTCCCACGGGAACGACCGGCACTCCACCCACAGATTGAACGCGGCCTCGCGGTTCAGCTCCTCCAACCGGATCGACCTGAAGCCGCGCGGGGTCATCAACTTCGACACGACCCCGGGGATCAGCAGCTTGCACAACACCGCGGCGGCCTCCTCGCAGTCACCCCCGTCCTTGTTGGCCAGCCGCGCCAGATCGCGCAGCACCTCGTCCCGGTCCTGGACCGTGCCCGTCCGGGCCGCCCGGGACACGTCGTCCAGAGTGGCCAGCTCGCCCAGCAGCCGGTGCCGCAAACCCCACCAGGGAACCAGCGCCTCCGCGGCAGCCAGCCGCTCGCCCAAACCCATCGCCTTCTCGATTGACATGTCGATCCTTCCGTCCATTGACGCAAGGAGGATCGGAGGTCTGCGTAGTCATTTGCGTTTGTCCACAGGCCAAATCTGAGGGGGCAACGCGGGGGAAACACGGGGAGCAACGCAGCCCTGACAAGGCGTTTGCCCAAAAGTTGAAACTCATCCCGCAACAGGGTGTGTTCTCGTGTAGGAACGCAAGGACCGCCGACGCTGTTGGGGCGCGGGGAACCAGGGCTCCAACCGGCCCGCGACTCGTTCTCCTACTCGAAGGCTCTCCACGGTGGTCTGCGCACCAAAGACCCCTCGCTCGGGAATCAATTCAATGAGGCAGAGCAGATCAGGGGACGCGACCGAGGGGGCGGACCGCGGCATCTGGTCGAAAAAGATCGACTGGGAGGTCATCGCCTCCGCTCGGCTCCGCCACCCAAACCGATCGCAGGCCACGCGGGTAGTGGTGAACGTTGCATGAATGATCGCTTGTCGACGGGGCTGCGGCTCACCCGCGCAGGCTTCACTGCCATCCATGCCCGCAAGGCTCGGGTCGTGACGACTGCAGGAGGGGCTCAGTCCGGGTCCGTGCGCGCCGCCAAGGGTGACTTGAGATCGCGCTGATTTTCGTCCAGGTAAGAGTTCGGAAGCAGTACGTGATGTCCGATTGGAGGCGTAAAGGGAAGCTAGAACTCGAAGACCGTGTCGGGGTCGTCCATCGCGCGCCTCAACTCGCCGAGATCCCCGATATTCGCCAGGGGCGATGTCCGCGCAACATCGACGATCCCTCCGACGACGGTCTGCATCGCTGCAACATCGCCGGACTTGAGCGCCAGGTCAAGGCTGTCGAAGAGTCGCTTGTTCGTCTCGCGGCGCTCTTCAAACGTTCGGTCGAAGTAGTCCCGCAGAGTCGCCTCGGCGGCCTTGATCCGCCGGACCTCGGTCTCTCGATAGGTCTTGAGCTTCTCGCGCTTCGTGCTCTCCGTCTGATGGATCTCGATCGAATCTTGGACAGCATTCACAATCGTGGTGAGCGCGCTGAGCGCGTCGGCCGCAGTGAGTGCACCGGCCGTGTTCTTCACGACTCCAGCCACCTTCGGAGGCAGGACGGTGCCCTCAACCGCGTCGTTCTGCTCAGTCATTCGCCGCCTCCGAGTCTGCGTTGCGGTACTTGAAAACGAGATGGTCGCTATTCACGTCAAGGTTGCCGTCCTCGTCAGCGACCGGCGTCGTGGCCACCTCCCTTACCGAATTGACAAGGACCAGAGAGGCTTGGAGTCGCCCGGCGTGACGCTCCATGTCAAGCGGCTCGGATTCGAGCAAGTCGATCGCTTCCGTTGCCTGAGCCGCCAACCGAGCGAGGATGCCGTCCAGTTCACGCGACCGTTCCTGCACCCCGCAGAGAAGCTGGTCGCGCTGGTCAAGTTGTGCGATCGCGACATCCACCTCCGTCAGGAACTCGTGAGCCTCGGTCGACGCCTTGGTGCCCCGGTTTTTTACTGCGAGGCCGGCGACGAAGAGCGCGGAACCAGCGACTACCGAGTTGCGCGTGATCGCGCCGAGACGCATACCGCCACCCCCTGCCGCAAGGGATCCGCCACCTAAGAAAGCCAATTTCGCCTTCTCGGCCGCGGCTCCCCTCAGGGCGGAGATCGCGGTTCCGGTACTGGCCTTCCCGAACTCGGTGACAGCCGCCCCGATGCCGACTGCGGCCCCGCCGCCAGCGACTGCCGAGTTGACGAACCCCTGGATCCAGCCCGTCACGTCCGGATCAAGCTTGGCTGTGCTCAAGACTCGGGTGATTGAAGCCTCGAGCCCATCGACGATGAGTTGTTCACTTACCTTAACCTTCTTGGCGTTGCGCTTGAGGAAGTCAACCATGCGAAGGATGACATCGCGTCGAGCCCGTTCCTGCGTCTGCCCGAAGGTCCGCAGAGCTTCGTTCGTGCACTCCACCTGCGCAAGATGGTCGGCGTGGCGATTCTCGTAGCGCTCCTCATGACGCCCGATCTGGGATCGAGCATGTACGATCTGCACCCCACCAGCGATCGCCACCGCGGCGCCAGCACTCCCAGCGACAGCGCCACTTATGATTCCGACGTACGGAATTGGGGACTTTGCCAACCCTCCACACCTCCATCGGCCCCGCTCCGGATCTGGTCCACGGCGTGGATCGAGAAGGCCACGCATAATATAACAAGGTGCCCGGCTTCAAGCCCAAGCCGGGCCTTCGACGAACCGTGCGGCGACCTGATCCTGCTCAAATGTGCTCAGCCCAGTGCCTGCTATGAACACCCGCTCTTCGGCATGACCAACGACACGAAGTCCGGCATAGGACGGACATCTGCCCCATGACTATCTACGACGCCCGCTGCTTGAACCAGTCGAAGCCGGCGATGATCTGGACGGTGCGGTCGCTGAGGTCGTCCGGCAGACCGCTTTCGTCGGCGACGTTGCACACTTCTTCGCGTACGATCCGGCGGGCTTCGTCGGTGTGGCCTTCGGCGTGGGTGACGGCTGCGAGGTCGAGTTTGGGGATGGTCTCGTAGGGCGCCGCAGCCAAGGCGGTCTCGGCTGCGGCCCTGGCCTTTCGGACGTCGCCGGTCTTGAGAAAGTGCGTGGCGACGAGGTGTGCGACGTCGACGATGGCGCAGATCATGTGCTGGTCGATGTTGAGGTCGACCAGCCAGGCCCAGCCCGCTTCGCGGACCCGGTCGAAGGGTCGCCCGTTCACCAGCGCGAGTGCGGTGACGAGGTCGTTGATGCCGTCGCTGCCGCGTGCCTGGCCGCGTGCCCGTAGCCGGCGGAACAGGTCGACGTCCACGAGGAGGTCCTCGACCTGGTAGGCCCGGACGCCACCGTTCTTGGCCGGTTCGGACTTGTCGGCGTGCGGGATGTGGGGTTCGCCTGTGCGGGGGTTGGTGCCGAGCCAGGAGCGGACGGTGCCGACGGAGATGCGGGCGGTGCCCTCGCTGTGGCCGAACGCGGTGGCCAGTTCGTCGGGGGTTGCCCCGTGCTCGCGGAGCGCGATGTAGCTGAGCACTTCGAGGTGGAAGGCTTTACGTTTCTCGATCGGCTGCCCGTGCGCCCGCACCGAGACCGGTCCGAGCAGCGTCAACCGGGGCCGCCAGCAGTCGTCTGCGAACCAGTCTGTGACGTCGATGTCCAGTGTCGGGTCGGCTTTCTCGACCGCTTCTCGCACTGTGGTGGTGACCTTCGGTGCCAGGTCGTCCAGGTCCTGGCTGGTGGTCGAGGCGGGCAGCGGCGTGCCGGGTTCGATGATGCTGCTGGCGGGTTCGAGGACCTCGATGGTGCGTGGGATCGTCAGCTCGGCGCGCAGCGCGCCGGCGTCGTCGGACATCGCTCGCCACCCCTCGCGGCTGGTGCTGGTGGCGGGGATCGGGACGTCGTCGGTGCGGTCGGCCTGCGCGAGCACCTCCGCGCAACCCCACGCCTCGTCCGGGGTCAACCCGACGGCCACCAGGTCGAGCCCGACCTGGCTGACCCGGACGCGGCCGTTGATGGTGAACACCAGTTCGGTGCCGGTGATCTGGTCGGTGCGCCCGCCGACGACGATCGCGGTGCAGGTGGTTCGGTGTTCGTCCTCGACCATGCCGATCAGCTGCTGCAGTTCGGGGGAGGCGGCGATGGTGTCGGAGTCGGCGAGCACGACGTCGGCCGGCCACAGCTCGTCACCCAGCTGGGCGGATCTGCCGGTGGGTGCGTCGGCGTCAACATTCTCAGCCAGCCCGGCGGCAAATCGAGCAGCAAACAGGGCAGCCGCGACCGCCCTGCCGGTGTCCGGGAGCACATGGAAGCGCTCGGAGTTCATGGTCTGGACCTCTTCGGCGACTCCCAGGCACCTGATCCGGACGTCGCGGGACCACGGGTTCACGGCCAGTTCGGCGGCGAGGTATCGCAGGAAGTCGGCTGCGTAGTCCGGGTCGCCGGTCGCTTGGACTGTGCCGAGTTGTTCGTAGTTGAGCAGCCACACCTCGCCGGTGTCGCTGGTGCCGGTGGTTGCCAGCAGCGGGTACGGGGCGGGCTGATACTCCGGCAGCGGCCCGACCAGGTCAAGGTCGACTTCGGCCCGAAGGGTCCACCGCAGCCGGGAGTCGTCCGGGGCGGTCCACGGGGCGTCCAGGTCTGCGGGCGCGGCCAGGTGCAGGGTCAGCTGGTCATCGCCGATTTCGACCGCGGCCAGCCTCGGCATCGGGATGCCCGCACGGGTGTGGTGGGCGGCCAGCCGGCGCAGCGCCTCGTCCATGAACGTGACGGTTGGCGCGGTCACCGACCCGACCGCGGTGACGGTCTTCTCCACCGGGACGAGGTTGGCCGCCGGTGTCGGGATCATCCGCCCGGGACGGCGCAGCCGGAACTGCTGCTCGCGTCGCCGTCGCAACATCATCAGCGCCGATCCGGCCAGCACCGACCCGCCAATCGCCACCCCGGTCAACAACCACGGGGCCGACAACCCGGACGCGGGATCGGTGAAGGTGGGTTCCGCAGCCGTGTCGTCGGAGGTCTGGTCGTGGGCGGGTTGCTCGGCAGGCGATCCGGGCTGATCCGCGGGAAGCGGTGCCACCTCGCCGGGCTCTGTCGACGGCTCCGCCTCGGTCGTTGGTGGTGGCGCCGCTGGGTCGGCCTCCAGGGCGGCAGGATCGGTCTGAGGCGCGGCAGGCTCGGGCTGCGGGTCGACCTCGTCCGGAGCCGGTGGCGCTGCGTCGACTGTTGTGGACGGCAGGTTCAATCGCCAGCCTGGCTCCAGTACGTCCGGGTCGGTCAACTGCCGACCGTCCGGTTGCAGGACGCCAGTCGAGGCGTGGTAGATCTCGGGCCAGCGGTCGGGGTCGCCGAGATGGGTGGCGGCGAGCGCGGACAGGTTGTCGCCGGGCTGCACCACCACCGAAGTTTGGGTGTCGCCTGTGGCCCGGGTGGGGACCTGGAGGGTCCAGCCGATCAGGATCAGGTCGGGATCTTCCAACCGTTCGCCGCCGGGCTGGACAACGCCGGTGGACGCGTCGTAGATCTCGGGCCACCTGTCCGGATCACCCAAGTGGTCGGCGGCGAGCCGGGACAGCGTGTCACCGGGCTGCACCACATGATCGACCAACCCTGCAGGAGATGCGGGGATGTCGTTGGTCGGTGCGGCCGGTGCCTGCGCCAGGCGGTCGCTGGGCAACGCGGTGGCCACCAGTGTGGCCGGGGCCTCGTCGGCCAGGGCTTGGGCCAGCCCGCCCAGCACCGGTGGCGCCGACACGATCAGCATCGCCGAGGCTGCGACCAGCCGGCGGGCGAACGACTGGGGCAGTCCGGGCAGGGTGGGCGCCTTGACGCCGCGCACCAGGGCCACCGTCTCAAGGACCAGGGTCAACGTGAGGAGTCCCCACACGAGCCAACTGACGATGATGATCGCGGCCAGGGTGATGGTGCCGTCGTCCGGTCGGGACAGCCATCCCCACACCTCGGCCGGGGCGGGTACCGCATTCGGGATCGGGTTCCCACCCACTTGGAGCAGCAGGATCGGCATGCCGATGACGATTGCGATGACCGCCAGGCTCGCCATCAATCCGACCAGTCGTCTGCGGATCATCGCGGTGCTCCTTCGTATGCGCGGACGACGTCTGCTGATGCCGTGCCGCTGACCGGCAGGGTGCGGATGCCGATGACCGACAGGAACACGCAATCGTAGGTGTCGGTCACGGTCACGTTGACCACGGTGCCGGTCATGCTCACCGTGCCGGACAGTCCGGCCTGGGTGAGGTGGGCGTTGCCGGCTGCCGCCGCCCGGGCGGGATCGGGCTGGACGTCGCCGCCGCGGACCAGGGCGTCCAGCTGGACCGCCTGGCCGGCGGCTCTGGCGGCTTGGCCGGCGGCCACCCTGGCGTGGTGTTCGGCGGCGGCCTGGCCGCTGAAGTCGGCTGCGATCCCGACGACCAGGATCATGCAGAACGACGCCAATACGACCCACAGGCTGATCGAGCCCCGTTCCGGGTCACGGTTCGGTTGCCGGTTCATCTGGTCACCGTCCTCTGAAGGTGTCAAGCGGCGACTGGAAGGACGCGGTGATGGTGAGCGACCCGGGCAGCCCCGGTATCGCGACCCCGGCCAGGTCGAGCTGACAGGTCACGGTCGCGCTGACCGACGCCGGCGTCCCCACGGGTGCCGCGAACCCGGACGTGTCGGTCACCACGCTGGACGACAGGCACTGAAGTTGCTGATCGGCGAGGGTCTGCTGGGCTCCGGTCTGTGCCTTGGTGGTGGCCTCGCCTGCGGTGCGGGCGATGGACGCCTGCCGCGCCGCCTCCGCGGCGGCGGTCTGCACGCCCTGCCTGGCCACGGCGACCCGACCAGCAGCGATCACCAGCGCGACGAACAACAGGAACGCCGGGATCAGGATGACCGCCTCCAACGTTACTGAGCCGCGCTCACCACGGAGCCTGGTCATGACACCCGTTCCCACGGGAGTGTGGCGGACCGGGCTACCCGCAACTCGAGTCCGGGCAGCACCGACAACGGATGACCGGTGACGGTGACGGTGACCGCGTCGACGGTTGCGGTCGTCGCGACTTGCCAATTCTGCAGCGAGCCGTGCGACTGTGCGAGCGCGTCAGACGCCGCCTGCCGCCCAATCCCCTGGTTCTCGCGGTTCTGGTACGCCGACGCGGCGCTGGCGCCCTCGTGGGCGGCGTTCCCGGCGACGTTGGACGCGTAGTAGTACAGGGCGCCCTGCAGGCCCAGGAACATGACCGCGAACAGGGCGGGCATCAGCATCACCATCTGGATCGATGTCGACCCGCGCTCACCCCCGCGCGGCGGGTGGCGTCCACCCACGACCAGCCGCGGGGTCACCTGATCTCGCCGACCTTCGCGTTGATGTAGGCGCCGATCGCGCCGACCACGACAGCCACGAACGCGAGCACGGCGACCGCCCACAGCACGTGCTCGATGGTGACCGAGCCGCGTTCGTCGCTCATCGCGGTCCGCAGGACGCGGCGTTGGCCAGCCACGTAGCTGCCTGCCCGGCCGAGCAGCATCTGGAACAGCACTACCAAACGGATCATCTCTCGTTTCTCCTTGCAATATGGGTGGGAGTCGGGTTCGGATTCGGGTCTGGGCGGGGTCAGGCGACCACTCGCAGCAGGGCTGGAGTGATCAGAATGGCGAGGAAGACCATGCCGAGGATGCTCATCGGGATGGACAGCTTCTCGCTGGCCTCGTTGGCGCGGGCCAGTTCGGCGTTCAGCATCGCCGCCCGCAGGGACCCCGATTTGGCGCGCAGCTGGTTGTAGATCTGGGCGCCCTCCTCGCCGCCCAGCCGCACGATGTCGGCCAGGTCGCCCAGTTCGGGCAGCGCAAGTTCGTTCGACAGGCGGTGCAGCGCCTCCCAGGGTGGCTCCCCGGTCCAGGCGGACAGGGCCAGTTCCTCCCGTAGCCGGCGGAACACCCAGGAGTCGCCCACCTTCGCGGCGACCTCCATGGCCTGCCGCGGCCCCGACCCGGCGAGGCGTTCAAGGGCGACCAGGTCGGCGAACGCGCCGAGCGCGCGGGCGAACTCGACGCGGGCCTTCTTCGCGTCGTCCCGCAGGTTGTAGTCGGGCAGCATGAACATCACGGCGGCCATCGCGAGGGTGGCGCCGAACGGCACCAGGATCGGCAGCCGCCAACCCAACGCCCAGAACAGCAGGGTGAAAGCGGGCGGGATCAGCGTGCCGACCAGCGCGTAGAGGATCTTCTGGCCGTAGAACCGGCTCAGCGGGACGCGCAGCAGCAGTCGTTCCTGGTGCGGGGTGCGGCCCCAAACCCCGGCGGGCAGCACCTTCATGCCCCACCGGCCCAACCGCTCGGTCCGGGACTGGTCACCGGCCTCCAGGCCGTCGCCGCGGCGGGCGTCCTGCGGCGACAACCGCAGCAACACCTCTCCCAGGTCGGGGTGGGAGGGCGTGAACCGCCAGACCAACCCCACCACCCCGCTGCTGACCATCGCCCCGCCCAGCAGGGCCAACTGCATGCCGGTGGTGATCATCGCGCCGCCTCCACCCGCACCCGCTGGCCGATGAACCTGGGCAGCGGTGCGCCGGCCGACATGCGGCGCATCCACACCAACACCCCCACGTAGGCGGCCAGGAAGACGGCGAGGATTGCCTGGCCGACCGGGGTCTTGTAGGGGGCGACGTAGTCACCGGTGAACGCCAACACGACCAACACTCCGATCGTGATGATCGTGACCCAGCGGGCGGTCGCGCGGGGCTTGGCCCGATCGGCCTCGATCTGACGCCGCGCCCGGACGTCTGAGGCCACCGACTCTGCCAGGCTCTCGAGCACGGTCGCGAGGCCTGGCCCGCGCCGGCGGGCACCAAGGATCAGGCTGGCCGCGATCAGGTCTCCGGTCGCATCGTCCAGCTCGTCCGCAAACGCCCGCAGCGCGTCCTCGGTCGTCCACCGGGCCCGCAACCTCGACACGAGCCGCGACACCTCCGGCTTGATCGCCTCCGGAGTCGAACGCAACGTGGCGATCAGCGCCTGCTCCAACCCGACTCCCGAGGTCAGCACCCCCGACAGCGCCCGCGTCCACTCCTCCATCGCCTCCAGGCGGGCGATCTGCAGAGCAGCGTCGGACCCGGACAAGAGCACCGGCAGGCCAGCCACCGCCAACGGCACCACCACGATCGCGAGCAGCCAACCGGTGGCGAGCGCAACCACGATGCCGGCGGCGATCCCGATCAGCAGCAGGTTCCGCGTCCTGGTCGACATCGACAGCCGGGCCACCCGCTGCCGCCGGCGCGTCGGGGCAGCAACCGACACCTCGGCCGGCCGGGAGCCAACGATGATGCCGATCACGCCGGCCACGATCAGGCCGGCCGCGAGGGCGGGGACCAGCGTCATCATGTCCAGGCCCCCTGTTGGGCCTCCGACAGGTAGCCGGTCAGGTCGAACCCGTGGTCGCGCAGTGCGCGGTAGCTGTCGGGCAGGCCGCCGACCGCCCGAGCGGTGGTCGTCCCCGGCGGGCAGCGAAATATCGAACTGAGCGCGTAGCCCTTCTGCTTCTCACCCGGCCCGATCACCACGATCTCGGACGTCCAGCGTCGTTTGCGGACACCTTTGCCGTTGGGTTCGGTGCGGACGTCGACGTGCACCACGATGTCCAGCGACTCGGTGATCGCGCGCACCGCGTAATCCTGGGTGACGTGCGCGCCGGCCTTCATCGCACACGTGACCAGCTTCGACACCGCAGCCTCGGCCGACTCCGAATGGGTCGTGGACAAGGACCCGGTTCCCGACTGCATCGCCTCGATCATCGTCAACGCCTCCTTGCCGCGCACCTCACCGACGATCTGACGCGACAGGTTGTAGCGATACGAGTCGTACAGGGCGTCGTCGATCGTGAACTCGCCCGCCCGCCGGCCGTTGGCCTGCAACTCGCCACCGGGCCTGGCCTCCCAGGCATGCACGATCGGGTGCCGTTCCGGCATCTCGTGCAGGTGAAGTTCGTACTCGGTCTCGAACGTGCCGATCGCCTCGTTCGGCCCGATCTCGGCACACAGGGCCCTCACCATCGTGGTCTTGCCGGCTCCCTGCGGGCCGGCGACGACGATTGACCGGCGCGCCCGCACCGCAGCGGCCAGGAAACTTGCCGCCACCTTCGTCAACGAACCCCGCGCGACCAGGTCGTCCAGCGTGGCCTCCTGCATGCGGTGCCGGCGGATCACGACCGACGGCCGCGGCGTCACCCACGCGGTCGCCGCCAGCCGGGCACCCCCATCCAGCCGCAGATGCAACCGCGGCTCGGCCTCGCTGAACTGACGCGCGTTCACCTCCGAACGGCTGCCCAGGAACACCAGGAAGTCGATCAGGTCCTGATCGGAGTCGGCGACCTGCGGACCCCGCACCAAGCGACCGTCCGCATACTCCAGCCAGACCGTGTCGAAACCCAGGATCGTGATGTTCTCCACCCCCGGGTCGTCGACCAGCGGCTGCAACCGGCCCAACCGGAACAACGCGTCGAACACCGCCTGTCCCAACCGGGACTGCTGCCCCCGATCCCGCGCCCCCAGCCCGTCAACCGCCGCCTGCCGAGCCTCCTCGTCCAACAGCTCGTCGATGATCCGCCGGCCCAGCGTCTGCTGCTCGTCCCGGCCAAGATGAGGGGACGCCTCCACCGCCCGCATCAACCTCTCCGACGCCGCAGCACGCAGCGCAGACACGAGATTCCAGTCGATCCCGCCACCCGTGGCCGCAGACGTGGTCTGCACTCGAAGCTGCGAGACCGGCGTTGCGGCGCGGGCGTGCGGTGTTGCCGGGGCCGGTTTGGGATTCGGACCCAGGGAGAACGAGGAGCGGACCCGGCCTGGGCGTGCTCCCGAGGGCGGGGCGTCCTCAGGTTGGGTGAAGATGGGCAGCCCGGCTGGGTCGAGCCCGGTCGCGTCCAACGAGTACAAACGGTCGGTCATCTGGTCCTCCCACCACGATGTGCCGCGTCCTGCCTGGCCGAGGCAACCAGTGCGTCGATCGCACCAGCCAACGCCCGATAGCTGCGAACCAGCCTGCTGCTGCCCGACTTCGCCGCCGGCTGCTGGCCGACGCTGAACACCTGCGCGGTCCGCTCGTCCCAGGCGATCTTCTCCACCACCGGGATCTGCAAGACCCGCGACACCTCGCCTGCCGAATAGGGACGACCCTCGCCGACCAGCACCACACCAGCGGCGGCAGCGCCAGTACCGTCGTCGCGCGCCGAACCCCACGCGGCTGCCCACTGCCGCGCCGCGGCCAGGGACGGCAGATCGCTGCGCAGCACCAGCAGCGACAGGTCGGCCTGTTCCAGCAGCGGCGTGGGTGACGACACCATGCCCAACCGGCCCGCATCGACGATGACGTCCTGCCCCGTCGCTTCCAGGGCCCGCAGCTCCAGGCCCAGCGCCGGCCACAACTCGCCAAGGCTCGCAGCCTGGGCGTGCGACCGGACCCCGGGCAGCAACAACACCTCGCTGTCCGGGACCGGCATCAACACCGCCCGCAACTCGTCGGCCAGCCGGCCGTCCCTGCGGGCCATCACCAGCTGGACCATCGCGTCGTTGTGCGCCACCGCACCCCGGAAGTAGCCGGCCAGCACCGCGGACCCGCCCACCGGATCGGCGTCCACCAACACCACCGGACGCGGCCAGCACATCGCCAACCCCAACGCGGTCGTCGTCACCCCCGGGGCACCCGACGCCGAAGCCAACACCACCAGCGCCATCAGGCCTCCCGGGATTCCAGCAGCACCGCGACCCTGCCGGCCGCCGACCACACCGCCACTTCCGGCGCCTGATCGGCGGCAATCTCCACGCTGACCGTCACATTGCCCGAGGTGTCCGCGGTGCCGACCTCGACCACCACACCGGCGAACACCTTGATCTGCTCGGCGTGGACGTCGCCCTGCGCGCCGGGGGTGGACGCGATCCGTACCCGGTCACCCACCGTGAGCGGCGTCCCCGGGACCTGGCCAGGGCCCAGCGTCAGGCCGATCACCGACATGCCCTGATGCGGGAAGACTTCGCCGGCGACAGCCTCCGGAACCAGCAGCTGGCCGGCCTTCAGGTCGACCGCGGCACGCTGCCCGACCAAGGAGTCAAGTTCGCCGGCCGGCACCACCTGCAACGCCGGGTCCACCCCGACCCGCGCCACCTGCAGCGCGTCGGCGGTGATCACCGCGCCACGCGCCACATCCACCCGGGCCACCACCACCGGCTGGGCGCTGCCCAGACTGCTGTAAGCCCACGCCGACGCCACCATCCCGACCAGCACCATCGCCACCGACGCCAGAATCAGCATCGGACGACGCCGCGGCCGCGGAGGCGACGTCGACACCGCCTTCTCGCTCGTCGCCGGCCCCGCGGCCACCTGTTGTTTCCTGGCGCCGCTCTCGCCCGTCGGCGTCACCTGCAGGTTCTTCATCGCCGCACCACCTGAATCTCTCCGACCACGACCTGACGAGTCGAGGTGAACTCCAATGGGATGTTCCCGGTCACGCCGGTGTTCGACGCCCAAGCCACGTTCCAGTACGCGGTCGCCGCAATCGGGTAGGTGCCCTGCCGGGTGTAGGTGTGACCGCAGTCCGGGGACCGCTGCCCGCCGTGGCCATCGGTGAACGGCGTCCCCACCGTCGTGCAGGTGACCACCTCACCGTCACCCATGTCCCACACGATCCGCTGTACCTGGGCAGTCGCGGTCACCGTCACCGCGCCGAGTGACGCGGAGCGCTCCATCGGCCCGAACGTCTGCTCCGACGGATTGTTCACCCACAACCACATCGGCAACCCGACGATGCCCATCGAGTCCGGCCGGTCCTCCGGCACCATCCCGATGTCGAACGCCCGCAACTCCATCTGGGACACGATCGTCTGCGCCACCACCGCCGGATCAACCGGAGCCGCCGGTCCCGCCGGCATCGAATCAGACCAGAACGGCGTCGGGGGCCCGTCCTGGCCCGGAGGCAGGTTGCAGTCATAGATCGCCCCGTCCTCACGGCCCTGCCACAACGAACTGGACTTCGGCGGTTGCGGATCCCTCAGCCTCACGTAACAGTTCATCGCGTTCGACCAGTACCCGCGATCCGACTCGCACGGCAACGGATCATCCCGACCCAAGGACTTGTCCACGCACGCGGTGACGACGCCACCCGAGCCACCCGAGCCTCCCGACACCGGTTGGACGGGCGCGTCCCCCTGCGCGGCCGGCGTGCCGGGGTTGACGATGTAGATGCGGCAGGTCTGGGTGCGGGCGTCCAACGCCTGACCGTCCGGGCACGCCACGCCGGGATCGGCGGATGCCCGGAGCCCGGTCGGCAGCATCACCATCGTCAGCAGCATCAGCGCCGCAAGCACGGCGACGCGAGCCGGCGGGGACGTGGTCAGCATGTCCCCGCCGATTCGAAGGCGGTGACGAACCATCCGAACATGGTCGGGTCCTGTGTGACCGTGTAGACACCCACCGTCCTGGTCGGGGCGTCCTTGTTGACGACCGAGTTCCCGTCCTTGTCGACCATGTCAGTCTGGGAGTTGTCGACACACAACGTGACGATCCACTGCCGGGCGTCCGATCCGGGGTCCGTACTCTGCAGGGTCGACGACTGGGCGCCATGGCCCACCCAGCCGTTGCTGCGGTAGTCCCTGAGCCAGGACGACCACGTGAGGTAGGCGCTGTCCCTCGCGACCGTCGTCAGCTCGCCGACATCGGCCATCGGATCAGCCGCCAGCCGGTCGTACAGGGCCAGAGCTGCTTGTGCCGCGTCGACAGCGGCCCGTTCATCCGCCGACAGCGTCGGCGTCGGGGTCTGCGGCGGCGTTGACGTGGCTGTCGACTTAGGGGGCGTCGGCGACGGACTGGGGGTCTGGTTCGCTGTGCCGCAGCCGGCCAACACAAGCGCCGCCAGGGCGCTGGTGAGCACTATCCGGACTCCCGGGCGGTTCGCGACCATATGAGCGCCTCCTTCAACCCCTACCTGGGGCCTCTACCTGCACAAGCCAATCGCGACCACCTCATGGTCACCTTGTGCGAAGGAAGGGCTTCAATGCCTCGATGCACTTCGATCCGATGGGGGGTGCGGACCTGCTAACCCGTGCGACGCTAAAGCTGCGACACCGCTCCCGTGAGGCAGTGTCAGAATCTGGACACCCGGCCTGGGCTGGACTCGCAAGTCGTTCCTGGGCTTGACCTGCGGAGTTGAGAACCCAGCGGGGGCTTGCGCGCAGACCGAGATCGGGGAGGACTCATCCTCATGTCCGCCGACCTCGTGCTTGAGGGGCCAGGCCAGGGCACCTGCCGAAGGTCACCCCTGTGCCTTGGGCCCTTGGGCTCAAAGCCAACCGGAAGCATTCGCCAGCTCCGCGTTGGCAAACGGCCCACACCCTTGACCAAGGCCAGCGGGGGCGTCCTTGAACCATGGCTGTCCGAGGAACTGCTCTGGTCCGCGGTGACGTGGGGCACGAGTACCAATATCCCACCGTAGGGTTCGGCTAGTCGAGGCCTTACGGCTGAGGTAATGCCTCACTCACCCTTAGCGAAATCCCTGCGAGGCAAGAGGACATGCCACCAAGCGCTTCAAAAATCCCGTAATTGCTCACGCCAACGTGCACTTGCACGGCACGTTGACAACCGTCTAGATGATGGTCGCCCACCTCGTGAGGCGTCACGATTGTGTGCTTGATACCATGCCATGGACGCTGCATATCCGCCACAAGTCGGTTGTTGCGGATACAATCCGCAAGTGGGCCGCCGTAACTACGACCGTGCGAATGCCGAAGCGCGTCGACGACGCAAAGCACAGCAGCGCCGTGGCGACCAAGCTAAGCCGGGGCGCGCCATGCCTAGTTCGCCTGAGTGTACGACCGAACCGCAAGCCCAGCTGTGGGCCACTACCCGCTCAGGCGCACGTGCTGGGCGTGGCTTCCGCTTCCAGGACATCGTCGCCACCCTCGTTGTACTCAGTCTCTGGAGCGCAGGCGAGTCAAACGCAGTAGTAACTCCTGAGGGGTACGACGACATCTCGGTACGTTCTCCAAACGGTTCCTTGTTCATCCAAGTCAAGTCTCGGCGTCAAAGTGCAGGGGATCTTCCGGTTGCCGAGCTACGTAGGGACTTGCGCTCTGTCGCTCGGGCTTGGGTCACACGCAGGAATGCGGGCCTTCCAGCATCGACGGCCCTTCTGCTTGAGCGCCCAGTCACCAAAATCCCTATACCAGAGTGGAATGGCGACTTTACTTCGATGGGTCCGACTGCTGGACCTGAGTTGACTAAGGAACTGGCTTCGATCTCAGTGGATGATGAGATTGCGCCAGATTTCATGGCTTCGCTCTCAGTCGCACTCTGCCCCGAACCGCGACCCCAGGCAATCAGCATTGTCGTCAACGCTCGTGATATTCCGGAGTCGCTCGCGGAGATCATAGTTGCAGCTGTATGCACGCAGATCGGGCAGGCAACTGATGCCAACACCCACGGGGACGTTGCCAACCGCGCATTTGTGGACATCGCCGGCATCGATGCCCTCGTGGATCAAGTCCTCGCGACCGTCGATGTGGAGCTTCTCGATGAGGCGAGGTCGCTAGGAGTAGCTGACGCAATTGACTGGGCAGCACCTGCCGACGAGTCGGACGTGCGTCGCGGTGCGCACGTGGGAGCGGCTCACGTCGCAGGTGGCTGGCTCGTGCCGCGCCCCGAACTCGTACGGCAAGTTATCGAAGTCGCCGAGGTGCGCCGTCTGGCGGTGATTGCAGGGCCCAGTGGCAGTGGAAAGAGCGCACTCGCCTACTCCGTGGCGCACGAGATCCGCAGTTCGTTTCGGTGGCAGCAGGTTCACTCGCTGACGCCAACTGGTCGCACCGGTCGTGATGCCGTCGCGCTCCTCGCGGCACGCATCGAGTACTTGCGGCCGAGCACCCATGCACCCGTTGGCATCTTGGTTGACGACGCGGGCCGACACGATCCCGTGGTCCTCGATCGGCTCTTGCGTCGGCTTGTCGACTTTCCGAACGTGATAACTATCGTCTCCATCCGGGAAGAGGACCGATTCCCTGTCCGGCTGTTGTCGACGGTCGCCACGATAACGCCCAGACTTGACGAAACTTTCGCGGAGCACCTGTGGCGCGACTTCCGGGCTCGACACCTAACATCCTGGGCTGGTTGGCGGGAGCCAGCCGAACGCGCCGACGGTTTCCTCTTGGAGTACGTCACGCTGCTCACTGAGGGTGAGAACCTCGATACGATCCTCGGAGCGCAAGTCCGGGCGCGCGAGGCCGACCACACCCGACACCTCGAACTCGAGATCCTTCGCATTGCATCCTGTGCCAACCAGTACGGCGTCCCCGTTCCGGCGCGCGCAGTTCAATCGGCCCTCAATGCCAATCTCAGCGCGTTCACTGCGGCGAGCCGCCGCCTTGTCGACGAGCACCTCATCATCGAGGACTCGGGCAATCTCCTTCGCCCGCTGCACGAGATCCGCTCTGCCTCCCTTGCCCGCGCGAGCCATCCTTTCGGACAGCGTGAGACCCTCAGAGACCTCGTCGCACTCGTGCCTGCCACCGAACTCGCACGCCTTCTCCGACGCGCTCTCGAGTCAGGTGCTGACTCGGCCGCGATGATCCGACCTGCGGCCGAACGTGTCATGCGCGACCGAGACCTTCAGACGCTCATCGCCGTCGCCTCGGCCTTCCGAACGGATGGCTTGCGGCAACGCGCCGACGATTGGAAGCGCATCCTAGATGAATGTGGCGTTGACGCCGGTAGAGCTGTTACAACGTTCATGATGTCCCGCACCCAGCAGCGCCCCGACACCGATGGCCTGCTCCAACCCGCCCTCTTGGCCGCCGTAATGCAACTCCGCGACGTCCCGACCGACCCTGACCTCCAACCCTTATGGCAAGCGATTGGGGCACCTCTCATCGAAGAAATCCTGAACAAGGCGGTAGCGGACCACGATCCACGTCACCTGCTCCTGCAGGCCGTGACCGTGCTCCGCGGGATTGACTCCGCAGCCCTCCGTGGCGCGGCTGATGCGATCGGTGCACGACTATCGGTGTGGCCCTTGCAGGACGCGGCCGACATGACGGAGGCGTTCCGCCGCGCCGCACCCGCACTCGCCGAGCAAGCGGTGGCTGCTGCAGGAGGTGAGCATCACCTCCTGCACCGGATCGCCACAGAAACCCCGTGGCTAGCGTCGCTCGAACGTACGGATGACGGGATTGATGGGAAATGGATATTCATCGACGAGGAGCTACAGCCGAACCAGAACGAACCCGTCGTGGAGATCTGCCGACTCGCCCTCGCTCTCGCACCAACAGCGACGATTGCGAGGGTCGGTGCCGTCGACGCCCTCGGACGTTTGGTCATGCTCAGCGACTTCCCGCTCGTCGACAAAGCGATCCCCCGAGAGAAACTTCCTCACACTCTCGAAGTCTCCGACAACAGAGCCCAAGCTCGAGCACTGTCCCGACTCTACGGCGCGGGCTCGCTGACCTCCAAGCTTGCCGCAGAGGCCGACACCATCAGGGCACTGATCGACCTGCTTCCCGAGATCACCATCGCGCACCTTAGCGATCGGTCAGTGACACGAGCGACGCTTCGTCGGTTCGAGGCGGCGAAGGCATTGCTTTTGGAGATGGATGCACCCGCGGAAGCGGAATATACAGACGAGATCCCTGGCGCTCTCGGTGAGTATCCCGTGGAAAGCGTCGCCGTTTCTGTGGCTCGGTCGCTGCTCCAACACGTCATCCCCAATCTCGCGCGGGCGGATATCACCAAGCGAAGCCCCCTCCACACCATTGGGATGCTTGACGATCTCACACCGAAGATCAGCGCAATGATCGAGCTTGACCGGTACCGCTACCTCCCGGACTCTCCAGACTGCGCACGCCTCCTGGAATACGTCCGCCACTTACGTGTGATCGCGTCCGCCAGTGCAGGGGCAGGTGCCCCGATCCGCGAGTTGATGCGAGCCGCCGCGAGCCGGCACACGGGCGCGGCTCGGATGGCGGCCGCCGCCGGGGTTGCGGCCGAGCGTTCCTCGGCCGCACTCGAGCAGGAGGCCGATCGCATGAGGCTCACGCTCGGCAGATCAGGGTTCGCAGTTTCCGTTGCCCCCAGCGCATCTGACCAGCCCATGACGAGCTGGCCACCCGGGGATCTGGCGATCACCGTTGAGGGCGAGGAGATCAACACTTACCTGAACCGCATCACACTCGTCTCCGACGCCGCAAGGGAAGCCCGTGCACATCCAGATCGTCGAATATGGATTGGGTTGCGCAAACCCGAGGGTTACCTTCGAGCATCCATCGTCCAGATCGCCCATAGGGGTGTACTGCTGCTAGGCGATCACGAGTCTCCGCGCGCCTTTGCAAAGGTCGCTCCAACACCGATCTCCACACCCTACGCCACGTTCCTGAGGCACGCTCGCCGGCTCGCGGCGATCGCCGCGATCACGGCCATTCGCGGAGCCAACGTGACCCTGGAGGATGAGCGCCGCGCTCTAGAAGAGTCATCCGAGCGCCTTCTCAATACTTGGGCGCAACTCGACGAACTCACATCTCCCCACGACAGGACCAAATACGTTTCAGAACTTAACGCTATCCTCACGACAATTGGCGCCGCAATCTCGGACGACTTTTCCACCGTCAAAGACTTCACAGACGAAGGCAAGTCCGGCTGGAACAAGATCGAGAGTTTGCAGAGTCTGCGCCTGCTGAACCTAGACAGAACAGGCGAGCCCAGCGCAGCTGCGGCGGTGATCCTGAGAACCGGCGTTCTGATTTCGGCTGTGGAGGACCACTTCGACATCGCAGACGCCCAGTTTGCCCACATGCTGCCACGCTTCGCCTAGCACACCGTGGCGTGTGTGCACGCGGTCTGCCCTGCACGCCTGGGCATTCAATTCCCGCAGTCGCTAGGTGCTCAGCTGCGTCCAGCGTGGAACCAGCTCAGCGGCCAAGCTCAGCGGCCAAGCTCGCCGACGCGCCGCACAAGAGCCTGACCGAGCTTGTAGAACTTCCGCAGATCCCCTTTGAGATCGTCGGGCGCTGGGCCTGCCTCGGGGACCGGCCACAGGCCCGCACCATGGGTGTTGACGTCGAAAACATCGACGTAGGCCGGTTGATCCCGATCGTCGCTTCGATACATGACCGAGACTTGCCCGCGCTCGTCCATGCCCATCTCCTCTGCACCCTTGGTATAGGTTCCCGGTTCCGGGGGGCCGAGGCGCCATAGTGCGCGAATGGAGCACCCGGGCGGGAGCGTGCGTGGCGTCTCCATCAACTCTCGGAGCGACTGCATTACCGTGTCTTCGCGGTTGGGCCACTTCAATGGTCTCAGCGTGAGCTCTCGGGCTGACGACTTGCCCGCGTTAGTGATTCGGATGTCCCAAGAGGTCACGCCGGCCAGCCCCGGGAGGATCTCTGCGAATACGTACGGTCGCGTTTGCCCAATGCTGTCACGCCGGAGCTGCTCGTTAGCGGCCTCGGCCGCCTCCGCTGACTTCTGCGCTGCGACGCTGGCCTTGCGCGATTCTTCCAATGTGCGATGTGCCGTCCGCCAAGCGAAGACAGCAAAAACCAGTAGCCCAAGCGTCAAAGCCGCCGAGACCAGTGCCGACCAAGCGGCGAGTTGATCAGTCCATATTGGGTTCCCCATGCCCAGCATGGTGGCAGACACCACCGAACGCGACGGCTCCACTTCCCGCTGATTGAAGACTGTGACACGGGTCGAGCCGGGGTCATGACGTCTCACGGACTTCCTTCAACTACATCCGCTAGTCGCGTGTGCTCCTTACCGAGAACATCCGGCCCGCTGGGCTGGTCTGTCTCCGACTCGAGCGCATGGCCGGCCGCACTTTCCAAGAGCGCCGATCGTCCACGGGTTTGGCGGCCGTCTCCCCGGGCGAGGCTGAACTTGCGTCGGTGGGCGTCCCAGGCGGCGGCGAGCGTCCATTGTTCGTGGTGGGGCCTGGCCGCGAAGATGCGAGCACGGTCTGCCGATCGGCGTCTGTACTCGTCGGCCGGGATTGATGCCACCCACTGGGCGTGGCGGCTGGCCTCGTTGATCCCATTGGCTTGTCGCTGGGCCGCCCAGCGGTGTTTGTCCTGGGCTTGGTCGCACGGGCTGCGTTTGACGAACTCTTTGGTGGCGTTGGAGCGTCGCCGGTGCCGCTCGGGCTCGGCGAGAGCGTCCCACCAGGCTTGGTGTCTGCGACGGTCGTTCTCGATGGCTGCCGCGCGTTGCCGTCCCCATTCGCTGAAGATCCGCGAGCGGTAGGCGGCCCGTTCGACCTCGATCTGTCCGTGCCGAACCTGATAGACCCGCTCTGCCTCACCGACGGCCGCCCGATAGCCGGGATCGGCCGAATCGGGGACGGCCGACCGCCAGGCACCGTGTTCGTCGCACTTGACCAGGCCGATTCGTCCGAGTTGGCGTAGCACGTCCACGGCGTAGCCATGTTGGTGTCGGGACGCCACTGCCCCGGGCGTTGTCTGGCCGGTCCCGCTCAGCAACGTGGCCGGGCTGGCCGGCAGGCTGCTGGTTCTTAGGTAGTGCCAGAAGATCGCGGCGGCCGGTGGCAGGACGTGCCAGAGGGCTGGGGGTAGGGGGGTGTGAGAACCAGGTGGGGGGATCTCGGGGTCTGTGCTCGGCGGGACGGAGAACTCGAAGGATGTGCGCGCCCTGCGCGCCCCTGCCGCGAGGGTGTCGGTGTGCAGGGTGCCGATGCTGTGCGCGTGCAGTTGGCGCAGCGCTGCGCGGATGGTCTTGCGGTCGGTGATGCCGGTGTCGAGTACCAGGTCGCGTTCGGGTACCGGTACCCGTAGGCAGCCGACGCGTTCCATACGGTCGAGGATCGCCAGCCCCACGCGCAGGATCGACGTCCGCGAGCGTTGGCCGGGCAGCAGTCGCCACAGTTCGGCGCGAGCTGCGGCGGTCGCGGCCATGATGTTCGGGTCTCGACTGACGGTCGGGGCGAACGTGTGGTCGTCGAGGACTGCGCGGTTCCAGACATGGTTGAGCCAGCGGCGTTTGTTGCTGCGGGCCTTGGTCATGACGTCGGGGTGCGCAGCCAGGATCTGCTGCCACGCGGTGTCTGCTGTGTGACCCGCCCGCAACAGCGCCCCGGTCGCGATGGCTTCGTAAGTGGATCGACTGTGGTCGTGGCCGCCCAGCGTCGGGCAGACGCCGTCCCGCATGTACCGTTCCCACGGCTGCGGCAGCGGCTTCGCGGGTCGTGGACGCGCGCCCAGGACTTCGTCCGAGCTGGTCGGTGAGTACGAGATTCGTCTGCTGTTCGGGTCTCGGCTGGCGGGCAGGGCGCGTGTCAGGCTTCGCAACGTGTCCGTTGGGGGGCGCTCGCCGAATGCAGGGGGTGGTGTGCCGCCCAACCGGTGCGGGGCGGTCAACGGACGTAGCGTGCGGCGCAGGTCGATCTGTTTGGGGCTGGCGGCCAGCTCGCCGCGCAGGCTCTTGACGAAGTCATGCAGGTCGTCCAGCAGTCCGCCGTGGACGATCAGCAGATGCCGGTGTCCGGCTGCGCCGGAGGGCCGGGTCAGCGTCCACAGCAGGTGTTGGTCGCACCATGCGGTGATCTCGTCTGCGGCTCGATTGCCGCGCCAGCCGTCGAGGTCGATGTCGATGGCCACGGCTTCGGGTCTGAGGCGCCCGACGATTGTTGCGACTTGTCCGCGTCCGACCAGGGCGAGGCCGGCCTGTCTGGTGGGGATGACCACGCGTGGCACGCGGCGGTTGGTGCTGTCGATGGCAAACCAGCCGTCGGGGTCGAACAGCAGGTCGTCGATCGCCGCGACGACGTCCTTTGGTCCGCCGCGGCGGGCCCGTTCGGCGGCGGGTGCGCTGGTTGTTATGCTGGCCACCTGAGGACCTTTCTGGGATAAGCGGAAAGAGTTCTCCGGGGATTCAGTTCCCCGTTGGTCGGTCGAGGGAGGGGGTGCCCGAGGCCGACACCCAGGCCCGCCCGCGACGGCGGGCCTCGGTCTTTCCCGGGCTAGTGCTATCTGCCCCTTCCTGTTGAGGGTTGTGCCGACCGGCTGGTCAGCGACCGACCGACGGCGGAGTGATAGTTCGAGGTGGGGGTTCACGACGGGACGCAGGGTGGGTGCGGGCGGTGGCGAACATCACCGAGGCGGCGTAGGTGCTTGTGGGCAGGAGGATGCTGCTCGCCGACCTGGCCTGGATGGACGCCGCAACCGTGTGGTCAGCCTGGCCGAGCACGTAGTCGCGCACCGGCTCGGGGATCACGATGGGCGCGCGTCCCTCGGCACGGGCCATGGATGCCCAGATGGTGAACCGGTTGAACCCCTGATCGGGGTGGGCTGCGAACATCTCTTCGGTGAGCTTCGCCACGGCGACCGCGGGTGCCTCCGAGATGCGGTCCAGCCCGGCTCGCGACACCACGGCCGCTTCGACCCCAGCGGCTAAACCCGCAGCCAACACACCCGGAGTGTTCGGACCTCGGGCCAGGTCCGGGTCGCGCAAGATGGTCCGCAGTCCGATGGCCGCGTCCATCAAAGGTCGGGATCCGCTGGTGTCCGGAGTGATCAGGCTCACCCACTGGTCCCACGTCCGGGTCCAAGAGTGGGCGGCTTCCTCGAGTGCGGGCAGGAGCCGGCTACGCACATCATCGGCGGGCAGCCTTCCAGATTGCGCCGCGGTGGAGGTGAGCGCCGCGGTCCGGGCGAGCAGCGCGAGGTTCACATCGGCTGCGATCGCGTAGTTGCGGGGGTCGGGGTGCCGGTCGAGGACCGCGTGCATGGTGGTGTTCCACGTTGTCATTGCGGCCGCCAGGCGTGCGTCCGGTGAAGGCTCGCCGGGCTGTTGGGACGGATGCCGGTTGGCTTGGATTTCGAGCATCTGTTCGATGCTTCGGACGCGTTCGGCCAGGAGTGTCACCGCCTGAGCTTGGGGGCCTGCCGTGTTGGCGCGTTGAAGCGCGTTGGCGCGGCGGGCGAGGCTGATCGCGACCCCGTGGGTGAGCAGCCACGTAGTGTGCACAACCGAAACAGACACCTCGGCCGCCTGTGGCGAAGCACTGGACGTGTGTTCCCGAAGACGCTGCCCGGCTTCGGCCAGGAGCCCGGCGATCCGCGATGCTCGCGGGTCGGGTGGCTGGTCGTCCGGCCAGCCGCGGCGGGCGTCCATGTGCACCGCGGCCGAGGTCCGGCTGACCTGGGTGAGGACGTTGGCAGCCTGTTGGTGCGATGTCTTGCCGTCGGGGATGGCGGTGAGGGTGTCGGCGGCGGTCTCCATCGCTTCCGCCCACCCCAGCAGCAGCCCTTTCGCCCGCTCGGGGTCGGGGCCGTCGAGCAGGATCTCCCGTGCCTGCCGGTCGGCAGCCACCAACAACCGGCCGACGTCGTTCACGGCTGGGACTGCTCTCGCGCGGCGGCCAGGACGTCGCACAACATGACGATCAGCCGCGAAGTGCCCGGCGGATACGCGTAGATCGGCAGCCGACGCAACTCAGCCTCCGCCGCCAACAAGGCGTTGACACATCCTGGCAGGCCCGGTGTGGCGCCTTCGAGCGGGAGCCCTTCGGGCAGTGGTGTCACGGCAAGCAGCAGCAGGGTTGCGCAGTCCTGCTCCAGCCAGGACGGGAACACCCCGCCCGCCCGGATCGTGTCCCGGCGGGCCTCGTCATGGGCGTGGTGGATCAGCCGGGCCGCGTGCAACAGGCTTCGTTGGCCGGCGGTGAGGGGCAGTTGGGTGCTCGGCACAGGGTTCATCGGGATGCTCCGTTTTGCGGGACGACTGACGGGTTGTCCACACATCCCAAGCCCATTTGGCGAACCCTCATGGACACCCACCACCCTTCCGGTGTGCACATTCGAGGAAGGAGACCGTGATGGGCATCACCGTTTGGCGGATCATCGCTGCGACACCGGCACTGGCGTTCAGCCTCTGGATGGGGCTGGCGATGTGGGCACTGGCACCCGGCTACGTCAGCGCGACAGTGACCGCGCTGTGGGCGGTGATGCTCGTCGTCGCACCGACCCGGGCAGGGCAGGACGCGCTGATGCGGCTGCTGCTACCCGCCCGCGCACCCAACCAGGTGGAGGAGGGGGCGCTGGCCGACTCGATCGCTGGGATGCGTCAAACCGGACCTGCGGCCGCCAAGTTGGGTGTGCGGGTGGTCGGGATGCCCGATGTCGCTGCAGCGGGCTGCGGCCGGCACAACGTCGTCGTCACCCGCGGCGCCGTGCTCGCGCTTCAGGCGGGTCGCCTGCCTGCAGACCAGATGACGGCTCTGTTGGTGTCCGCGGCCGGCCAGGTCGTCGGTGGCGCCACCCGCTTGGAATGGCCGCTGAGCGTCCTGACCCTGCCTTGGCTTCCGTTCCGGGTCCTGCTGCAAGCCTTCATGATCACCTTCGGTACGAGCCGGCCTGTCCGGTTTGCGCTCAAGGTGCGCGGCCTGTACGCCATCGCGGCGTTCATCCAAACCACACTCGAGGGCCACCCCCTGATCGGCGTCGGGGTGCTCGCCACGCTCGCAGCAACCTACGGGCAGCCCTACGCCGCCCGCCAGGTCGTGCGCCGCCAGACGCGGGCCGGCGACCAGTACGCGGCTGAACAAGGACATGGACCTGGTCTGGCGGAGTTGCCGAAACAGTTGCGTTCGTGTCCCGTGAGGCGCGCACAGGTTGAGAGAGGGCTGGA
This sequence comes from Raineyella sp., assembly GCF_034933565.1. Classification (NCBI taxonomy): domain Bacteria; kingdom Bacillati; phylum Actinomycetota; class Actinomycetes; order Propionibacteriales; family Propionibacteriaceae; genus Raineyella; species Raineyella sp. Next base: position 22,435 of record NZ_JAYFNG010000049.1, on the reverse strand, counting down.
CTGAAGGCCGTCGATGTCGCTGCGTTCGAAGTCCTCGATGAACTGAGGATGGAGACCACGCCCGGCGAGGCCAAGGCGCGTCTCGGCAGGCTCTCGACCCGGCTCTGGGCCTTTGCTGACGGCGCCACAGTCGCGCCGCGGGCGTCAAGTCGCGGCGTGTTGCCCGCCAGGCGACCCGCGCGCTCAGTCGATCGCCAGCGCGGCGTCGGCAGCCTCCTTGATCGCCTGGACCGCGCGCCGCGCCTGCTTCGCGTCCCCGATGACCCAGCACGGGATACCGAGTTCGCCGGCGCGTTTCTCAAACGGTTCGGTCGGACGAGAGCGTGCGCCGATGGCGATCACCACGGTGTCGTAGGGCAGTTCGCGGGTCTGGCCGTCCTGCTCGTAGACAACCACGTCCGGCGTGATCTCCTCGCAGCGGGCACCAGTCCTCAAGTCCACGCCAGACCTGCCCAATTCCTCCAGCACGCTGATCCGTCGGATCTGGCCGATGTCCTCACCGATCGCGCCGAGCATCTCGAGCACGACCAGCGAATCGACCTTGTCGACCAGGTATTCGGCGACCTCGAGGCCGACCAGCCCGCCCCCGATGACGACCACTCGTCCGGTCGGGAAGACCGCCTGGGTGAGCACGTCGTGCGAATCGACCACGCCGGGCAGGTCGCGCCCGGGGAAGCTCGGCATGATCGGGGTCGCGCCGGTGGAGATGATCAGTGCGTCGGCCCCGTCCAACCGGTCAGGGGTGAGTCGGTCGTGCAGCCGCACCTCGACGCCTTCCTTCAGCAGCGTCTTGCCCATCGCGATGGCGGCCTGGCGCATCTCGGCCTTCCGTGGCGCCATCCCGGCCAACAAGAACTGGCCACCCAACTCATTGGTCGACTCGAACAGCACCGGATGGTGCCCGCGGCGGTGCAGCAGCGTCGCGGCCTCCATCCCGGCCACCCCGCCGCCGGCGATGTAGACGACCTTGGGGTCGGTGGTCGGCTTGAGCTCGTAGTCCGACTCCAGCCCGACCGACGGGTTGCGCAGGCAGGTGATGTGCGGCATGTCCGGGGAGACGAAACCGTCCGGGTCAAAACCTGAAGCCGGGCAAGGTCATCGACCCGGCGCTGTCGCTGTACGACAAGTTGGGCTGAGCGGGCTGCCCGGGGCGCCGCCGGCGGACGCCGAGAGGTTCGACTTCACGCCGACCGTCGATTGGCTCACCCTTCAGCTGGGACCTGATGATGGCTGTCCGTCGGGACGTAGCGGGCGGTTCTGCGCTCGCCGACCATCTTCAGCATCCCCTTGTCGGTCATGCGCTTCAGCAGGGCGCGGGCCTCGGTCGGGGCGAGCTGGCAGAGTTCGGCAGCCTGAGAGCGCGCGATACTGCCGTAACTGCGCACGTACTCTGAGACGAGCTGTTCCTGCTGGAGTGGATCCATTGCCCGGACGCGAACGTACGCGTTGCGATCCTGGGCGAGGTCGTAGAAGCGCGCGGTCAAATGGAACCGGCGGTTGCGACCGCTCCCGCGGGCCTCAATGACGCCCATCTCGACGAGTCGGGTGGACGTCGTCCGCACGGCACCGGACGGGAGAGCCAATGCTTCCGCAAGCTCGCCGTTGGTGGCCGAACCTGCAGCCTTGAGTTCGTGGACCAGCCGGAGCTCGTCCAAAGCCAGCGGACGCTGCCGCGAGTCTTCGAAGGTCAACAAGAAGCGCACCAGATCCAGATCGACCGAACCCAGAGGGACAGCCACCGATACCAGTTCCGGGTTTGAGGCCGTGTAGTCGGGGACTTCCCTGCCGGCCCTCAACTGCGCTTCAAACATTTCGTTGATGCCTTTGCCTTTGCGCTCGACCAGGCCCACCCGCCGGAAGGCATCGGCAAGGATCGGGCTCCGCGGACGGCTCTGCTCGAGCATGTTCTCAACTGTTATCCCAGGTGGGAATCCGCCGGGGTTGCTGACTACGAACTGCGTGTCGGTGAGCCTGATCGTCGTCGGACCGAGTTCCGCGTAGTCCCGATGGACCAGCGCATTCGCCACCGCTTCGCGTCGCGTCCGTTCTGGCATCAAGTCGATGTCCACCCTATGGATGCCGGCGGTGAGTTCCGTCGTCGTATTGCGCAGGTCGAGAAGCGCGGCAATCTCCTCAGCGATGCGCAAGAGCGGGCCCCGCAGCCGCAGGTTGGCGTGGAGGCCACCCTCGCGCAGGTCCTGGAAGAGGAACTCGGCGGTCGGAACCCAGCGGTCCAACGCGGCATCGCGGCCGAAGAGAAGAATGGCTCCAAGGCCGAGAGAGCCGTCATGGTGCAGCAGGCCGAGTGCCTTGCAGATGTCTGTGTCAGACAGCTTGGCCATCGACTCCTGCCCCGATGTGGCAGCACACCGCCGGCGGAATCGTTCGAACTCCACTGGGTCGAGGTCGGCCATGCTGGCACCACGAGCCGGGGCAGCTGCGTAATCGATCCCCCGGGATACCAGCCCCAAGCTCACTATCTCGTAGGGGGTCATCGGGATGCAGGTCGGTCGCCCGTCCGTACCGATAGCGCGCTTCACGAATAGGCCCGACTTTGTCGCGACCGGTCCTGGGATGGCCTGCGGCACCTCGATGACAATGACCTCTACGCCCGCCACCTCGTGAACCGACACGTCAACGGCATGCGGCGGCTCGGTCAGGTTCTGGATGGCTGCTGCGAGTCGCATCGGACTCGTCTGAGTGTCGTGCCGATGCTTCGCCCCCGTGATGGCGCCGTCATCCTCGACTCCCAGGAGCAGGGTGCCGCCTTGGCCATTCGCGAGACACACGACAGTCTCGATGACCTGTCGGTCGTTGACTGAGCCTCGCTTGAACTCAACGGTGAGGGATTCGCCAGCAGCCACCACAGCGGCCACATCGAGGTGTTCACGGTCCGCGTCGAGGTTCACACGGTCAGTCTATGCATAAGTTTGATGCGGCTAAGGACATCTGGGTTTCGAGTTCATAGTTTTTGAACTTTATGAGTTGGATCTATCTTCTTGGGCAGTGGACTGCCTCCTGGGGCGGCGAAGGGTCGAGCAGGACGCGCACGGGGCTGAATCGCGTAGTGGTGCACGCTGAGCGGCTGAACCAACGCGCGAACGACAACTGGCGCTCGACTACGCGAGCCCGACGAGACGGGCGAGTGGGTGTGAACAGCCCCAGGCGGAACTGACTCGCGCGCGAGTCCGTGCACCCGTCGACGCCCGTCATCGGGGCACGCGTCCGCCGCCGGATGGACCGCCCCGGGGATGTCGGGCGGCGGTCGGCGGCTGGGGTGGCCGCGGTCAGAACTTGGCCGAATCTGAACCTTTTCCAGACTCCCTGCCAAGACGAGGGCTGCGATCCTGACAACCGACGAGGTCCAGGCTTGGCAGCGGAGGAAGTTGCGATGGGGTGGGGTATGTGGCTGCTCATGCTGGCCGGCACCGTCGCCTTCTGGGGTGTCATTCTGCTTGGGCTGCGGGCCCTGCTCGAGGTCCGGGAGGAAGACGGAGCGGCCCAACCCGAGCAGGCCATGGATCCTCCCGCGAGCCGGCCCGTGGTCACCGCACCCGAGTTTCAGCAATCACCACCCGGCGATGACGTCAGCGCTCTCGAATCGGACAGCAGGACGCCATCGCCGACACCAGGAGCCAAACGATGAACCATTTTTCGCGGCGGAGCATCCTGCTCGGAGGTCTCGGTCTCGGGGCTGCGGCGCTGGCAGGCTGCACACCGGCCGGCCCGACAGGCGGACGCGAATCCTCGAGTTCGGCCCCGGTTCCCTCGTTGGCCGTCCCGACCCCCGGACAGCGGGTCGTGGAGCAGACGCTCACGGCGAGGCCTGTCACCCTCGATCTGGGCGGCTCCCAGGTTGCGACGTGGGCGTACGGTGACTCCGCGCCCGGGGCCGTCATTCGCGCCACGGCAGGCGAATTCGTGCGGGTCACCGTGGACAACCAGCTTCCTGCGGACACCAGCATCCACTGGCACGGCATCCGGCTGCCCAACGCCGCCGACGGCGTCCCCGGCATGACCCAGGACCCCATCCGAACCGGGGAGAAGTTCGTCTACGGGTTCACCGCAACCGACCCCGGGACCTACTTCTTCCACCCGCACGTGGGGGTCCAACTGGACCGGGGGCTGTACGCGCCGCTCGTGATCGACGACCCGCGCGAGCCCGGAGCCTACGACGCCGAGTGGATCGTCACCCTGGACGACTGGGTTGACGGCACCGGGCGGACCCCCGACGACGTGTTGAACGAGCTGATCGAAGCCGGCGGCTCGGCGGGTTCCGGCGGAATGGGCGGCATGGACCACGGCTCGCACGGCGCCGGAGAGACCCAGCAGCCGTGGGGCGACGCAGGGGACGTCACCTACCCATTCTTCCTCGTCAACGGACGGGTGCCCACGTCCCCCGAGACGTTCACCGCGAAGGCGGGCCAGCGGGTGCGGCTGCGGATCATCAACGCCGCCTCCGACACGATCTTCACCGTCGCCCTCGGCGGGCATGTGCTCACCATCACCCATACCGACGGTTATCCGGTGGTCCCTCAGGAGACAGGCGCGCTGTTCATCGGGATGGGCGAGCGGTACGACGCGGTCGTCACCCTGGGTGACGGCGTGTTCCCCCTGGTCGCGCGCCCGTTCGGCAAGGCCACGGGTGGCCAGGGGCTGGCGTTGATCCGCACCGGTGCCGGCTCCGCGCCCGGCCCGGACGTCACCCCCACGGAACTCACCGGCACCGCGCTGATCGGGTCGGAGCTACGACCCGACGAGTCGGCCCGGCTGCCGTCCAGGACCGCGGACGCGACCGCGCAGGTCACCCTCGAGGGCTCGATGAGCCCCTACCGATGGGGGATCAACGGCGCGCCGTTCGGTGAGAACGAGCCTCTCACTGTCAGGGCGGGGGAGCGGCTGCGCCTCAACGTGATGAACATGACGATGATGACCCACCCGCTGCACCTGCACGGGCACACCTTCGCGCTGGCGTCCGGCCTGCGCAAGGACACCGTGCTGCTGGCCCCCATGCAGTCGATGCCCATCGAACTGGACGCCGACAACGCCGGCAACTGGGCACTCCACTGCCACAACATCTACCACGCCGAGGCGGGCATGATGATTGGCCTGCAGTACGTCACCTAGCAGAGTCGAGGTTGACTCAACCTTGACCGTTCCCACAGCGGGGGCGCACATTCGCCGGGCAATGTCAGGGTGAAGCATCCGACCTCGGCAATGGAGATCAGACATGGACCACAACGCATCTCGCCACTACCAGCGCACCAACCTCGCCAGCGCCGACCCCGTGGACAGGTTCGTCGCCGACCCCCACGTCTCGGCCGGCCAAGCCGACAGCTCCTCGCCGAAGGAGTCGCACAAGGGACACGGCTGGATGCACTGGGCGATGTGCGCGCCGATGTTGCTGGTCGTCGGGTACCTCGTCCTGACCGGGTCAGCCGGCGGTGGCGCCGTCGTCTATGCGTTGGGCTGCGTGCTCATGATGGGCGTGATGATGCTCCTGATGAACCGGTCCGGGGGCGGCCACTCCGGACACCGGCACTAGTCGGTCCGGTACCGTCGCAGCGCAGGGGGTTTTTGGCCGTGTGGCCCGTTCTCTTCACAATCTTCGGTTTCCAGGTGCAGTCGTACGGAGTGAGCAAGGCACTGGCCGCACTGGTCGGGGCGTATCTACTCGGACGGGCATTCCGCCGGCTCGGGTACTCGGTGGAAGTGGCCCACTCCTTGGTCCTGTGGGCCACCGTGTGGGGGTTTGTCGGCGCCAAGTTGTACTTCTTGGCCGACAACTGGCAGCACTTCGACCTCCACATGTTGGGTGGCTCCGGGTTCGTCTGGTACGGAGGGCTCATCGGTGGGGCCCTCGCGGTGGTGGTGATCACCCGCCGTCAAGGGCTACCGCTGGGCACGGTTGCGGGCGCCATGGCGATCCCGTTGTCCGTCGCGTACGGGATCGGCCGCATCGGGTGCTTCCTGGCTGGAGACGGCACCAATGGGACGCCCACGGACCTCCCGTGGGGGATGGCCTTCCCCCACGGCATCGTCCCGGTCGATGTGCCCGTCCACCCCACCCAGCTGTATGAAACCGCTGGTGCCTTCTTGATTGCAGCTGTCCTGTGGGTTCTGGGTCGTCGCTGGCGGCCAGTCCCCGTGTTCGGCGCGTACCTCGCCCTCAGTGGCGCGGCCAGGCTCTTGGTCGAGTTCGTCCGGGTCAACGACCGAGTGCTGTTCGGCCTGTCGGAGGCGCAGTTGTTCGGCATCGTGAGCATCGCCGTCGGTGCCGGCCTGATAGCAGTCGACCGCAAGCGGTCTCGGCCAATGCCAACCGAGGATGTCGCGATGCCAGTCGAGGCGGCCGCAGCCCGGGTGTGACCCGTGGCGGATCTTGGGCGGATCTTGACCCGGCTCACGTCGCCCACAAACGCTGGGTGGGCAGGCTTCTGCTCATGGACCCGACACTCCCGCACTACCGCGCTGTTACCGGCGATCCAATCTCCGGCACCGCGGTCGTGACACGTGCCACCTGGTGGAGCACCCTGTGGGCAGGAGTTCGAGCTGCGACGGGAGCCCTGTTGGGGCTCGTGCCACACGTCATGCACCACATCGGTTTCCTCGCCGGCGCGGCACTGCTCACCGGTGTGGTCGGCAACTCGGTGCTGTACGCGGCAGGCCTGCTGTTGAGCATCCCGATGCTCAATCGGCTGCGGAAACGGTTCGGCACCTGGAAGGCCCCCGTCATCGGCGTCGCGGTGTTCAGCGCCCTGTTCGCGCTGTCCGCCTTCGTGATCGGCCCGGCGTTCAACCCCACCGACGCGGGCCCCGCACCGACGATCGAACAGGCCGGCACAGACGCCGAACATGCGGGGCACCACCCGTGACGGGCCGACGGAGCAGACCGAATCTTGACGTTGCCTTGACGAACCGCCACGGGTTGGCCCGCGAGCATGGAGCACTGTGAATACCCTTGAGCCAAGTCACCAACTGCCGGGCCCCGACACCAACCGCCCCAGCGTCACGCTGGTGACGAGCCCGGCATGCCACCTGTGTGAGGACGCCCACGCCGAGCTTCTCGACCGGGTCGCGCTCGGGCAGCTCAGCCTGGATGTGGTCACCGCCGAGTCGGACCGTGGGCGTGCCCTGGTGGAGCAGCACCGGCCGGGTCTGTTCCCCCTCGTGCTGCTCGATGGCGCCTTCTTCAGTGCCGGCCGGCTGCCACGCCGCAAGCTTGACGCTGTTCTCGCACGGAAGGTGACCGCCTGATGGGGGCCGAACTCCTGGCCACCGGCAGCATCCTGGCCGCCTTCTTCGCGGGCATGGTCGCACTGTTCGCGCCCTGCTGCATCGTGTTCCTCGCACCCTCCTACCTGGCGGCCGCGGTCAAGAACAACCGCTGGCGGCTGCTGCCGCTGACCTTCGTCTTCGCGGCTGGGTTGGCGCTGGTGCTGGTGCCGATCACATTGGGGGTGAGCCTGCTCGCGGGTGCGATCGCGAAGTACCACGTGCCGCTGTACTGGGCCGGCGGCCTGCTCATGATCGGCCTGGGATTCCTCGCCCTCAGCGGCCGGATGTGGTCGATGCCCTCGGCGCTGCGAGCACCGGACACGACCCGGGGCGACTCTGCCACCTTCTTCAGCCTGGGCGTGTTCTCGGGAATCGCATCCAGCTGCTGCGCCCCCGTGCTGGCCGGCGTGATGACGTTGTCGGCACTGTCGGGCAGCCCGTTCGGTGGTCTGGTGCTCGGGCTTGCGTTTGTGTTCGGCATGGTGATCCCGCTGCTGCTGATGGCCCTGTTGTGGGACGCGGCGGGGCTCGACAAACGCCGTTGGGGCCGCGCGAAGCCACTGCGGTTCACGGTGGCCGGCCACAACCTGCACACCAACAGCATCAACCTGCTGGTCTGCCTGGCGTTCGTGGTCATGGGCATCTGGGTCATCACGCTCGCCGGGTCGCCGACGATGACCGGTTCGGGAACGTGGTTCCAGCAGGCAGCCGGTGACTGGGTCACCCGGGTCGCCCAGGGCATCCTGGCCTGGCTCGCCCCCGTCCCGGACGCCATCCTGGGTGTCGGCCTGCTGGCACTGGCGGGCGTGTTCGTGTGGGCCACACTCCGCGACCGTCGCCGCCCCATCGCAAGCGGCCACCCGGACGACGCCGCCAATGCCGACGCGGCGGCTCACTGCCACAGCGAGTCCGCCGCCGACCAGCCCATCGCTGACCACCACGAAACCTCGAGGAACTGACCACCATGCCAACGAACCAGAGCACCAGCACGACCAGCCGGCGGCAGCAGCTTCAGGACCGGCGGGCACGGGAAGCCGCCAGCCAGGCCAAACGCCGACGCGCGATCAGGTTGGCGACCGGCCTGGTCGCCACGCTCATCGTCGCCCTGATCGGGTTCGGCCTGTGGAGCGCCCGACCCGTCCAGGGTGGCCCGTCCGGCCAGGCACCCGACTTCACCCTTCGGACGACCGCCGGCACCACCGTCTCCCTGTCCGACTTCCGCGGCAAGCCCGTCATCCTCTACTTCAACGAGGGCGCCGGATGCGGTTCCTGCACCCAGCAGATGGCCCTGATCGAACAGAACCCGGGGTTCGCCGAGGCGGGCATCACGGTGCTCCCGATCGTCATGAACACCGCCGCCCAGATCCAACCCGACCTGGACACCTTCGGCGTCACCACCCCCTACCTACTCGACGACGGGACCGTCTCAAAGGCTTACGACACCCTCGGCAAGGGCATGCACCCCGGCATGCCCGGTCACGGCTTCATCCTGATCGACGAGGACGGCAACCAGCTCTGGCACGGTAACTACCCCTCCATGTACCTCGACCCCGCCGAGCTCCTCCAGGAGGCCACCAGCCGGCTGTGACGCCGGGTCGGCAGCGGGCAAGGTTCGGTCAAGACTCGTCTGCGCGGGCCGCGCCGGTGGGGTCTTGCCCGGATCTTGACCCAAGCGTCACTGTCTGTCGACCTCTGCTGTCCAGGATGGTGTCATCGTCGGATTGGAAGGAGCTGGTTATGGAGAGGTCAGCCACCTATGGGGTGCGCGGTCTGGCGTGTGTGGGCTGCCTGGTGAGCGTGATCGAAGAAGTACGTGCCCTGCCCGGTGTGAACGAGGTCGGGGTTGACTTGATGCCGTTCGGCGAATCCCTGTTGACGGTCGTCCCCGCCGGGGCTGCGACCACGGCGCAGGTACGAGCCAGCATGAGGCGGGTCGGGTTCGAATACATCGGGCGGCGCAACAATCGCCGACACGAGCGGCCCAAGCGGTAACAGCGTCAAGTGAACCCCGGGGAACTCCCCTGGCCGACCTGGCATCCCTGTCGGTCGACGACAACGCCCCGGCTGCACTGCGTACGCCGCCCCTTCTCAGCCCGACGCATGCGCGATCGCCGGCCGCAGAGGTCTGCGGCAGATCACACAACCAAATCAGCACCACCACAAATGAGGAGCCAATCATGTTCGGCAGGAAGCCCAAGAAGGCAGCCACCATGGCAATTGACCCGGTCTGCGGAATGACCGTCGACCCCGCCAAGGCGGCCGCCACCCGGGAACACGACGGGACGACGTTCTACTTCTGCTCCGCCAGTTGCGCGCAGACCTTTGACGCCGACCCGCATCGCTACGGCCACGGGGAGTCCCACACTCACGGCCACTGACCGCGGCGGCCACCAGCGGCGCTGAGTCAGTCCCGACCGCAATGAGCAGAGCCACCGCTCTTCGGCGGTGGCTCTGCTCATTGCGGTTTTGTGCGAGGACGCAGCCACGTCCCCTGGGCTTCAGCTGGGCAGGCCTGCCCAGCCGGCTTCGGCCGTCGGCATTCGCAGCGTTGTCCTGGCCATCGGGAAGCCTTACTGGTGGCGCGCGAGGGTCTGGTCGGCAGCCTGGTCTGTGCGGCAGCACGAGCTGGGTTGGGCCTCGCCTGCGCACTGGCAGTCTGCCGAATCGTGGCTGCAGGTGTGGGGTTCGGTATCGGCGGAATCATGGCAACACGGCATCATTTTCTCCTTGAAGGGTCCGGCGAACTGTGTGTTCGCTTGGCGGTCCAGCCATCCTTGCTGGGCCGGATGAGTGTTGGGATCGGGTTCGATGAAGGCTCGGTCAAGACCGTCGCTGCGCTGTTCGCCCATGTCGAAGAAGAAGGCGTGGGGGACGCTCCCTGCAATTCCGCTCCGGCCGACGGTGCGGCCGGAGCGGAATTGCAGGTGCGGAGCTGCCACGCCTACGCCACGGTCAGCGGGTGCCCGCCGGCACCGGCGCGATGGGCTCCGGCTCTCGGACGGCGGGCTGCGGCGCGGCCGGGGCCTGATGCGCGGGCAGCCTGAGTCGCTTGAGCAACAGGGCGTTGACAGTGACGATGACCGTTGAGCCGGACATGGTCAGCGCCGCGATCTCTGGGCGCAGCATCAGTCCGAAGGCGGGGTAGAACACGCCGGCGGCGATCGGCAGCGCGATCACGTTGTACCCGACGGCCCAGGCCAGGTTCTGGCGTTCCTTCCGTACGGTGCCCTTTCCGATGCGCAGCGCGACCGACACGTCCAGGGGGTCCGAGCGCATCAGGACGATGTCCGCGGTTTCGATCGCCACGTCGGTCCCCGCTCCGATGGCGATACCGATGTGGGCCCTGGCCAGCGCCGGGGCGTCGTTGACGCCGTCCCCGACCATCGCCACGGTCTTGCCGGCCCGCTGCAACTCGGCGACCTTGTTCGCCTTGTCGCCGGGCAGAACCTCGGCGATGACGGTGTCGATGCCCAACTGCTCGGCGATACGCCGGGCGGTCGCCTGGTTGTCGCCGGTGAGCATGACAACCTCGATCCCGGACTCGTGCAGAGCGGCGACGGCCGCAGCGGCCGTCTCCCGGGCGGCGTCGGCCAGGGCGATGACGCCCACAGCGCGTCCGTCCACCGCGACGAGCACAGCTGTTCGTCCGGACGCGGCCAACTCGTCGCGCCGCTCTGCCAGGTCGCCGAGCTCGACGTTCTCGCTGGCCATCAGTCGTCGGTTGCCCACCAGCACCCGACGTCCTTGGACGGTAGCTGTCGCGCCGTGCCCGGGTACGTTGAGGAACTCGCTCGCGCTCCATATGGGCAGACCCAGCCGATCGGCGTAGGCGTCGATCGCCCTGGCCAGCGGGTGCTCCGACTCGCGTTCGACCGCGGCCACGAGAGCGAGCATCTCATCCTCGCTCATGTCGGCGGCGATGACGTCGGTGACCTCCGGTTCGCCCTTGGTCAGGGTGCCAGTCTTGTCCATCACCACCGTGTCGATTGCCGCGGCACCTTCCAGGGCAGTGGCGTTCTTGAACAGCACCCCCCGCTTGGCTCCCAGCCCGGTGCCGACCATGATCGCCATGGGGGTCGCCAAACCCAACGCGTCGGGGCAGGTGATGACCACGACGGTTATCGCGAAGAGCATCGCCTGCGCCACGCCGGCGCCGGCGAGCATCCAGGCGATGAACGTGACGGCGCCGCCGACCAGGGCGACCAGCACCAGCCAGAACGCGGCCCGGTCGGCCAGTCGCTGGCCCGGGGCCTTGGAGTTCTGGGCCTCCTGAACCATCTTGACGATCTGCGCCAGTGCCGTGTCCGCGCCTACCTTCGTGGCGCGGGCCCGCAACGTGCCGGTGGTGTTGATCGACGCACCAATCACCTCCGCCCCCGGCGACTTGGCCACCGGCATGGACTCGCCGGTTACCATCGATTCATCGACCTCGGACTCCCCCTCCTCCACGATCGCGTCGGTGGGGATCTTGGACCCGGGCCGCACCAGCAGCAGGTCTCCGACGACGACCTCGGAGGTGGCGACCTCCACTGGCTGGCCGTCACGAATCACAACCGCCTGGGACGGGGCCAACTCGAGCAGCGTCCGGACGGCGTCGTTCGCGCCGCCCCTGGCCCGCATCTCCAACCAGTGCCCAAGGAGGACGAAGGTGGTCAGGACCGCGGCCGCCTCGTAGAAGACCTCGCCCCCGCCGGTGAATGTGACCACCAGGCTGTACAACCAGCCCGCCCCGACCCCGACCGCGACCAGGACCATCATGTCCAGCGTCCGGGCCCGCAGTGCTCGGTAGGCGCCGTCGAAGAAGATCCAGGCGGAGTAGAACACCACCGGTAGGGACAGGATCAGGGAGAACACATCGTCGCGCAGCCCGAAGGGCGCGGGGACCGTGAAGCCCAGTACCTCCCGCCCGATCGGGGACCAGAGCAGGATCACGACCGACAGCACGGCGGCGACCACGAAACGATTGCGCATGTCCCTGGTCATGTCCGCCATCGACCCACCATGCCCGCCATGGCCCATCGCCGCATGCGCGGACAGATCGGTCTCCGCACCGCCCGCATGTGCGGCGTGGGCTTCGGGTGCGGCGTGGGCCTCGTGTCCGGCGTGGGCTTCGGGTGCGGCGTGGGCTTCGGGTGCGGCGTGGGCCTCGGTCGGGGCGGCTTCAGCCATCGGATCGCACACGTGGTCGGGCACGGACTGCCCGGCGCAGTGGTAGCCGCAATCGTTGACCCAGCCGACCAGCTGGGCCACCGAGGTCTTGTCCGGGTCGTAGGTCACGGTCGCGGTCTGGGAGACCGCGCTGGCCTCTACCGCGAGGACGCCGGGGCGCCGCAGCAGCGTCTTCTCAATCACTGGTTCCGAGGTGGCCCAGTGCAGGCCGCCGACCTCCAGGACCGTGGTCTGATTCGTCATGGTCGATCCTTCCCATCCCATAGCCGAGTGGTGGTGAACCGACGGGCCGGCGGATTCCGGCCCGTCGTCGTGTCCCAAGTTGTCGTGCCCTAGGTGGTCGTGGCGCGCACCGCGTCGGGGAGGAAGTCGCGGCGCATTCCGAGGACCTCGTCGGTCATTGCGATCGAGACGGCGCCGTCGGTCACGGTGCCGGCCAGTGCCCGGATGGCGTCGATGGTCTCGGGCACGACGATCGCCTCGTTGTAGACCTGGTAAGTCAGGAAGGACTCATCCCCCTCGACTGTCAGGACGTCCTCCCACACTGCGACCTCCCACATGTCCCCGCGGGGCCGGCCCAGGTCGCGCATGAGTTCGACCGTGGTGTTCAGCGCTGTGAGCCCGTCCGCCATCCGGATGAACGCGATGCGGGGTGCGGCTCGCAACGCTTCGAGGACCTCCTCGCGGCTGGCCTGCCGGGTGAGCTGCAGGCTCCAGTAGTGGTTGTGGGTCTGGGTGTGCGCCGCCTTGGCCGCCATGGTCACCACGTCCAGGTCCGGCAGGACGGTGCGGGCGTCCGGGCCCTGGTGGGACGGGATGGTGGCCTCGGGGACCACGGTGTTCATGATGCCGCCCTGGTGAGACTCGCCCGGGTCGGTCGCCCGCCGGACCAGCACCCCGCGGGCCCGGGCAAGTAGGCCCGCGTCCTGCAGGGCCCCGAGCACGCGGACGATGCTGGTGGTGTTGCACGAGACCACCCTGGTGGTGTCCCGGCCCAGCGCGGTGGCGTAGTTGGCCTGGGCGACGAAGGAGTGCCCGGTGGTGGCGTGGGACTCCCCGCCCTGGAAAACGGCCTTGACGCCGGCGGCCCAGTACGCCTCGAGGTTGCGCGCGGCGACCTTCTTCGGGGTGGTGTCCACCACCACGTCCACCCGGCCGAGCAAATCCGCCAGGGTGCCGGCCACCGGCATCCCGCCCGCCCTCATCGCGCTGGCGGCGTCCTCCGTTGCCGCGAACACGCCAATGCCAAGTCCCACAGCCGCGCGAACTCGCCAGTCCGTCGCGACGTCCGCCACCCCGACAAGCTCCATGTCCGGCATTGCGCGGACGGCGTCCGCCACCCGCTTGCCGATAACTCCGTAGCCGTTGACTGCAATCCTGATGGTCATGTCTGTCTCCTTGTATTCGTTTGGTGTGGTGTGTCTTTCGTGTCAACTGCGCACGAGCCGGGCGATGGCCTCGGAGGCCTCCCGGATCTTGTCCTTTTCGATCGGTCCGCCGACCCGGACCGCATCGGCGAGGCAATGGTGCATGTGCTCGTCCAGCAGGATCAGCGCCACGCCCTGCAGTGCACGAGCTGCGGCGGAGACCTGGGTCAGGACATCGATGCAGTAGGCGTCCTGCTCGACCATCCGAGTGATGCCGCGCACCTGGCCCTCGATCCGGCGCAGCCTGTTGACCAACTGAGGGTTGCTGACGGCCTCGCCGTCGGCAAGCGGTGTGATTTCCATCGTCCAGTTCCTCCGACTGCTGTCCAGGGCGGTCCTGCCCGGTGTGGGGTGTCCACCCCGGGCAGGACCTGGGACGTCAGGCCCTCGCCGCCGCGTACTTGGCTGGGTCGGCCTTGAAGGTGGCCGCGCAGTGGCTGGAGCAGAAGTGGTAGGTGGCGCCTTCGTACTCCACAGTGTCGGCCGCAGTTGCGGCGTCGATGCTCATCCCGCAGATGGGGTCCGTGACCTTCGCGGACTTCTTGAACATGTCTTCCTCCATTGTTGTTGTGGTTGGGTTGTCTTCCTCATCGCGCCCGATCTCCACCACCGGGTCGGTGGCGGGCACACGGACGACGTCTGGTACCGGGTGCGCGTTGAAACTCCGCAGCCGGTTGGCGTTCGTGACCACCGACAGCGATGACAGCGCCATCGCTGCTGCGGCGATCATCGGGCTCAGCGTGATCCCGAAGGCGGGGTAGAGCGCGCCGGCGGCGACCGGGATCCCGATGCCGTTGTACAGGAACGCGAAGACCAGGTTCTGCTTGATGTTGCGCATCGTTGCCCGTGACAGGTCGACGGCCGTGATGAGCCCGGACAGTGCGCCGGAGATCAGGGTGATGTCGGAGGACTCGATGGCCACGTCCGTGCCCGTGCCGATGGCGGACCCGACGTCGGCCTGGGCCAGGGCCGGGGCGTCGTTGATGCCGTCGCCGACCATCCCGACGATCTTCCCCTCGGCCTGCAGACGCTTGACCTCGGCCGCCTTGTGCTCAGGCATGACCTCCGCCACGACCCGGGTGATGCCGACCTGACGGGCGATTGCAGCAGCGGTGTCACGATTGTCACCGGTCATCATTACGACCTCGATACCGCGCTTCTGCAAGGCCGCGACGGCCGCCGCCGATCCCTCCTTTACGGTGTCGGCGACCCCGATAACGCCCGCAGCCCGCCCGTCGATTGCAACGAGCATCGGGGTCTTGCCGTCCCCGGCCAGCCGCTGGAGGTCGTCGTTCAGCGCAGCCGGGTCGATCCCAGCGGTTGACAGCAGCCGCGCGTTGCCGACGAGCACCTCCCGGCCGGCAACCAGCGCTCGCACGCCCTGGCCGGTGACGGAATCGAACGTGGTCGCAGCAGGGATGCTGAGCCCACGGTCCCGCGCCCCGGCCACGATCGCGGTGGCCAGCGGGTGCTCCGAGGAGGCCTCCACCGCGGCCGCCAGGGCCAGGAGCTCGCCGGTCGCGAAACCCTCGGCCGGCAGGACGTCGGTGAGTGCCGGGGCGCCCTTGGTGATGGTGCCGGTCTTGTCCAGTACGACCGTGTCGAGCTTGTGCGCCGTCTCCAGCGCCTCGGCGGAGCGAATCAGGATGCCGTACGAGGCAGCCTTGCCGGTTCCGACCGTGATCGACATCGGGGTGGCGAGCCCGAGGGCGCATGGGCAGGCAATGATCAGCACCGAGACGGCTGCGACGAGCGCGAAGATGAACACCGGCGGCGGGCCGACCAGCACCCAGACGACGAAGGTCCACAACGCGATCACGAGCACGGCGGGCACGAAGTAGCTGGACACCTGGTCGACGAGGCGCTGGATCGGCGCCTTCGAGCCCTGCGCCTCCCGGACCAGCTTGATGATCTGGGCCAGCATCGTGTCCGATCCGACCTTGGTGGCCCGGTACTTCAGGGCGCCGGTGCCGTTGATGGTGGCGCCGATGACGGTATCGCCGACAGACTTGGTCACCGGCATGGACTCGCCGGTCACCATCGACTCATCGACCGAGGAGGAACCGCTGATCACCTCACCGTCCACCGAGAGCTTCTCGCCGGGCCGGATCAGGACGATGTCACCCACCTGTACCTCATCCACCCCGATCTCAAGTTCCTGTCCGCCACGCTCGACCCGGGCCATCCGCGGCTGGAGTCCGATCAGCGCGCGGATCGCTTCGCCCGTGCCGGCCTTGGCCTTCGTCTCGAGCAGGCGTCCCACCAGGATCAGGGTGATGATCACCCCGACCGCCTCGTAGTAGACGTGGCGTAGCGCGTCGGGCAGCAGCCCGGGCAGGAAGGTCACCACCAGGCTGAAGCCGAAGGCGGCGGAGGTACCCAGGGTGATCAGGGAGTTCATGTCAGCGGTCCGGTGTGACAGCGCCTTCCACCCGGTGCGATGGATCGGCCAGCCGGCGTAGAACATCACCGGGGCGATCAACAACAACTGCAACCAGGGGTTCATCATGAACTGCGGCACCCAGGTCGCACCGAACAGTTCGACAGCCATCACCGCGACCAGAACCGGCGCCGTGAGGACCGCACCGACAGTCAGCCGACGGGTCAGGTCGCGGATCTCGGCAGCGCGCTCAGCCTCTTCGGCGTCGGCATCAGCCACGGGCCCGCCAACTGCGGTTGGCTCCGACCCCAGTTCCGTCTCCGGCCGCTCCAGGAGGGCGACGGGCGCGGCAGCGGGTGCTTCCCCAGCAACCCGCACGACCCCCGAGACCATGTTCATCCCACACGCGAACCGGTACTCACCGGCCTCGGTGGGGAGGAACTCGACTGCGGTCGTCCGGTAGGCAGGCAGCGCCGCGTTCACCCTGAAATCAGGCATGACCACGCGCGATGTGCACTCGCCGCTCTCCTTCCGGTCGAAAAGAAGCCTTACCGGCGTGCCGGGATGGACCCCCTCGATCACATTCGGGCTGTAGCCACCGTCCACGGTGACCCGCACCACCTGCGCGCCGTCCTCCATCTCGACCCGACCCGCGCGGCGCGGGCCGAAGAAGAACCAGACCAACAATGCGGTCGCCACCACGGCACCTGCCACGAGCAACCATTCCATGCAGCTCACCCCTCATCCCTATATACCCCCAGGGGGTATCTCGACTGCACTCACGGTAGGCCGCAGGTCGCGGGGAATCCAGAGTGATCTGGTCAAGATCGCGTCAAGACTCACTGCCGCCCTCGCCGACCTGCGGGCCTCGTCCGGAGCGCGGTCATACTTGCCATATGACGAGCGCGAGTGAGGTACCGACCAAGGTGTTGATCGTGGACGACGAGCGAGCACTCGCCGCCGTCATCGCGTCCTACCTCACCCGGGCGGGCCACCAGGTGGTCCAGGCCCACACCGGCCCGGACGCCGTCACCCTGGCGAGAGTCGAGGACCCGGACGTCATCATCCTCGACCTCGGGCTGCCCGGGCTCGACGGCATCGAGGTGTGCCGCGAGATCCGAACCTTCTCGGACTGCTACATCCTGATCCTGACCGCGCGCGGCGACGAGGTCGACCGGCTCATTGGGTTGTCGGTCGGGGCCGACGACTACCTCACCAAGCCCTTCAGCAACCGCGAACTCGTCGCCCGCGTCCAGACGGTGCTGCGGCGACCACGCCGCCAACCGGCCGTCGCCCCCGCGATCGAGGAGCAGCGGGTCTTCGGTGACCT
This sequence comes from Raineyella sp., assembly GCF_034933565.1. NCBI lineage: Bacteria > Bacillati > Actinomycetota > Actinomycetes > Propionibacteriales > Propionibacteriaceae > Raineyella > Raineyella sp. Next base: position 4,851 of record NZ_JAYFNG010000049.1, on the reverse strand, counting down.
ACGCATCGACGCCGCCGGACGCGAGGTCTGGGTCGCTGGCGTCCCGGTCGCGCTCACCCGCACCGAGTTCGACATCCTGGACGTACTCTCCGCCCAGCCCCGCCTCGCGCTCAGCCGTCGCCAGGTCATCGATGCGGTCTGGGACACCGCCTGGGTCGGTGACGAACACGTCGTCGACGTCCACGTCGCGAACCTGCGCAAGAAGCTTGACGACGACCCCGCCGAGCCGCGCTACATCACCACCATCCGTGGGGTCGGCTACCGGATGGGCCGCGGATGACCCGCCTGGTGGATGCGATAGGAGGCTGGCGGCTCGGCACCAGGCTCTTTGTGGCCCAGGCGAGCGTGTTGCTCGCCATCGTGGCCAGCGCCGGACTGACGGCCGCCCTGATCGGACCACCGCTGTTCCACGCGCACCTGATCGATACCAACTACCCGCCCGACTCGCCCCAGATCTTCCACATCGAAAGGGCGTATGCCGACGCCAGCCTGATCTCCCTCACCGTCGGGCTGCTGGTCGCGCTGGCGGCGTCGCTCGGGATCTCGTGGTACCTGACCCGCCGCATCGGCCGGCCGGTCGAACTGCTCACCCAGGCGGCGGCCCGGCTCAGCCGGGGTGACTACGACGCCCGGGTCACCGTGCAGGGCGGCGGCCCCGAACTGAGCACCCTGGGGGACACGTTCAACACCATGGCCGACCGCCTGAACGACGTCGAGGCCACCCGCCGCCGCCTGCTGGCCGACCTCGCCCACGAGATGCGCACCCCGATCGCCACCCTCAACGCACATCTCGAAGGCGTCGCCGACGGCGTCCTCGCCTGGGACGACAACACCCGGGCCATCGTCGAACAGCAGGTCGAGCGTCTCACCAGACTCGCCCGCGACCTCGAAGAGGTGTCCCGTGCAGAAGAAGGACGCGTTGAACTGCAGACCAGCCTCCAGCCGCTCACCGACCTCGTCGAGCCGGTGATCAGACAGACCAGGAATGCCTACGACCGCAAGGGCGTCACCCTCACCGCCGCGGTCGACGACTTGCCGGTGCGCGCCGACCCGCAACGCTTCGCGCAGATCCTCGGCAACCTGCTCAACAACGCGCTGCGGCACACCCCCCAGGGCGGGCGCGTGGACGTCACGTCGACCACGACTCCGGACACCGTGGTCATCAGCGTCACCGACACCGGTCAGGGCATGAGCGAGGAGCAACTGGCGCACATCTTCGAGCGCTTCTACCGCGGGGACTCCGCGCGGGAGTCCGACAGGGGCGGGTCCGGCATCGGACTCACCATCGCCAAAGCCCTGGCCGAAGCCCATGGCGGCAGCCTCACCGCCACCAGCGCCGGGGAGGGCCAGGGCTCGACCCTGCGGCTCACCCTTCCGCGGGGGCTGCACCAGCCGGGCCCGGGACGCTGACCGGCGGCGCACGTGCTGAGCGCTGCCAGCCGTGGTCTCACCGCGGGCGGCGAGGCGAGATTCAGCTTCGACGGCATGACACGCCTGGGTATCATCCCCGACGAACTGGCAGCCGAGCTGAAGTTGAGTGTCAGGCCGCGCAATGTGCTGGTTCACGAATACTTGAACGTCGATCTGAACAAGGTGGCGGAATCGCTGCCCCAAGCGATCGACACCTACACCGAGTATCGGCGCCAGGTGGCGCGCTGGCTGCTCGCACAGCGTGCCCGCTAGCCGCGGACCGCCAGCACCGCATCCCAGAGGGCGTCGGCCACCTGGAGGAGACGTGGGAGATCCTCGGACGTGCTGGACCGCCGCGTCCTCAAGATACCGCTGCTGAATGGGTTCTTCGCGTTGGTCGCGATCGGCATCATGGGCATCGGCTTCGGCTTCAACCTTGGAGGTGGGCCGGAAATCGGCACAGACGACAATGTCGCGAGAACCCTACCAACGCGGTCGGGGCACAACGCCCAATGAGACCTACGGAACTGTATGAACCCTGCGGAATTCCACTTGCTACCCAGCGCCCTAGTGGGGGAACACCCCGCCCGCTCTGATCGTGTCCCGGCGGGCCTCGTCATGGGCGTGGCGGATCAGCCGGGCCGCGCGCAACAGGCTTCGTTGCCCGGCGGTGAGGGGCAGTTGGTTGATCGGCGGCAGGTTCATCGGGATGCTCCGTTCTGGTGGAAGACTGACGGGTTGTCCACACATCCCAAGCCCATTTGGCGAACCCTCATGGACACCCGCCACCCTTCCGGTGGGCACAGTTGAAGGAGGGAGACCGTGATGGGCATCACCGTTTGGCGGATCATCGCCGCGGCAGCGGCACTGGCGTTCAGCCTCTGGATGGGGCTGGCGATGTGGGCCCTGGCACCCGGCTACCTCAGCGCAACAGTGACTGGGGTGTGGGCGGCGATGCTCGCCGCCGCACCAACCCGGACCGGGCAGAACGCAATGATGCGGCTGCTACCCGCCCACCCGCCGAACCCGGCGGAGCAACGAGCTCTGGACGACCCCGTCGCCCGAATGCGTCAAACCGGACCACCCGCCGCACGGCTGGGTGTCCGGGTGGTGGACATGCCCGGTGTCGCCGCAGCAGGCAGTGGCCGGCACAACATCGTCGTCACCCGCGACGCCGTGCGCGAGCTGCAGGCCGGCCGCCTGCCCGCAGACCAGATGACCGCGCTGCTGGTGTCCGCGGCCGGCCAGGTCGTCCGCGGCGCCACCCGCTGGGAATGGCCGATCACCGTCCTGACACTGCCCTAGCTACCGTTCCGCGTTCTGCTGCAGGGATTCATGGTCGTCTTCGGTACGAGCCGGCCCGTTCGGTTCGTGCTCAAGGTGCGCGGCCTGTACGCCATCGCGGCGTTCACCCAAACCACACTCGAGGGCCACCCAATGATGGGCGTCGGGGTGCTCGCCGTTGTCGCAGCGGCCTACTGGCAGCCCTACGCCGCCCGCCGGGTCGTGCGCCTCCAGAAGCGGATCGGAGACGAGTACGTCGCCGAACAAGGTCTCGGACCCGCACTGGCGGACTTGCTGTCTGGCCTCGGCCCGAGCCCGGTGTGAGAGTGAGGACTGCACATCCTCACCTAACCGTGAACAGCCACGACCCGTAGTGGTCAACGGCCCACGGCATGGTCGCCGCGACGACTCCCGACTCGTCTGGAGGGTTCAAGGCAGAACAACGCGACGGCGGCACCAGCTACGCCAACTCGGACGCCAGCCGACTGAGGTTCTCGGCGAGCTGCTTGTCGCGCAGGCGCGCAGCGTGCTGATAGATCATGGCCGCGTCGGGTGTCGCATGCCCGAGCCTCGCCTGCAGCTCGGCAGTCGTCGCACCGGCCTGAGCGGCCAGCGTCGCACCGGTGTGGCGGAGGTCGTGAAACCGCAAGTCCGGTCGGCCCGCCTCGCGTCGGGCCCGATCCCAGTGGCGGTACAGAACCGACTCATGCAGGTAGCCACCCTTGGCCCCGGGGAACAACAGCGAATCAGCTCCGGAGGCAACGTGAGCTGCCAGATGCTGCTGCAGCAGGGGTACGACATGGGGCGGCACTGCCACGCGCCGCAGACCCGCCTTGGTCTTCGGCGGCCCCACCCGTGCTCCACCGGGCAGGAAGCTGACCGAGCGGGCGATCCTCACCTCAGTTGCGTCTCGGCTGACGTCCTTGCGCCGCAGAGCAGCGATCTCCCCGTATCTCATGGCGCACCAGGTGGCCAACAGGACGGCGAGTTTGAGCCGGTCCGGCATCGCAGACACAATGGCGTCCAGTTCACCGAGGGACGCCGGCTCGATCTCGTGCTTCCGCCTGGCAGCGCCAGCACCCCGGATCTGAACTGGCGAACTGGGTATGAAGCCCTCACGTACCGCGGCGTTCATGATTGCCCTGAGAAGCGAGTAGGCCTTGGAACGCGACCGCGCCGGTGCGCTGCTCAGCGTAACGTCATGCCAGGTGCTGACCCTGTTGCGGGTCACGTCGGGCAGCTTGGTCTCCCCCAGTGTGGGCAGGATGTACCGGTCGAGAATCCGCTCATAGTCCAACACCGTGAGGGGTCGCAGCCGGCCATGCCCGGCGCTCTCCTGTAGCCAGGATGACGCGAACGACTGCACAGTGAGCGCCGCCGCGAACTCTTCCCGCGCCTGACGCTCCTTGCGCTCCTCTGGTGGTTCCCACTCGTCCAAGTCCACGAGGCGTCTTTCAGAGGCCAGCCAGCCTTCGGCGTCCGCCTTGGCCGCGAAGGTGTCATCCGCCAGATGCCGATCCTGGTCGGGACCGACGTAGGACGCCTGGAATCGCCCCGATGGGAGCTTCCGGATCGCACCGAAGCCACGTCTGTACCGAGGGTCTGCCCTCCGCGTCTCCATCGTGTCTGCTCCGCTCCGCTCGCCGGCAGGTTCCATCCTGCTCCGCGTGCAATATACGTGCAATAGTGGACCCGGAAAGTGCCAACTTCTGCCTACTCTGGCTACTGGGCACCCCACACACCAGCCGAGACGTCTTGCCTAGTCGGCGAGCACAAAATCCCACCTCACAACGGGCGGCCCCAGCAGGAATCGAACCTGCGACACAAGGTTTAGGAAACCTCTGCTCTATCCCCTGAGCTATGGGGCCATACCGAACGCAGCTAAGCGTAGACCCAGACGCCGACTCGGCCAACCCTTCGTCCGCAATCTGCCGCTCGCGACGGCGAGTCTCCGGGAATCGGGACGAGCGATTCGTCTCGACGGGGAGGGCCGAGACCGGCCGCGGTAGGCGCCCGGCGGGCGATCAACAGCGCGTCCGGCCCCCTCGAAGATGGGCCGTCAGAGGCCGTCAGACCAAGATCATTTCTTCCTTGGCAACTTTGTCCACGGCGCCTTGCATTCAGTCCCGCATAGGTTATTGTTGGTGACGAAAGCGG
>NZ_JAYFNG010000048.1:0-1968 GCF_034933565.1 Raineyella sp. | reverse complement strand
GGAGTCGGGTGTGGTGGGACTCCAGCGCCTGAGTCAGGCACAAGCGGCCCGCCCGGAGCGGGAAGCCGTCTGCGGAGGCGTCCACGAGTTCGCGCCAGGCGTGGCCTGCGCCGAAGGCGTCCGCCGCCTCCCACGCGTGCGTGACGCTCCCGTCGGCGAGGTGGAGCCTGACGAGGTGGGCGCCGCCACCCCTGTGTGCCCGCTTGGTGGCCTGCTCGAACGCCCACGTGCGTTGTTCGTCTTGGCGTCCGCACCGTTCCGCGACGTGGCTCAGCAACCGGAGGGCGTCCACGCTGAGGTCGCGGTCGAACAGGGTCCGGGCGATCGCGAGGGCGGCGTCCGGACGCCCACCGTCCAGGTAGGCGTCGACGGCGTCCTCGACGGGCACGATGGTGGGTCCGGCCCGCCAGGCGACGTCCATGCCCTGGGTGACGGCTCGGTCCAGCCACGCGAGGATGTCAGCTGGCCGCCCTGCGTCACGAGCCGGCCGATGATCTCCCGGTAGTACGGGCGGTCACTTCCGGGGCGACCGCCCGTTCGACGTCGCAGTCGTGGTCGGCCAGTTCCAGCAGCATACGGTCGATCTCGCTGCGATAGGGGTCTGCTGCCGGTCCACCGCCGCCCAGCGCCGCGACACCCGCGCGGTAGGCGTCCCAGGCGGGCTCGTCGAACGCGTGGGCGACGGCGTCCAACGTGAGCGACGGCCAGCCGCCGTACTCGACCCGAAAGGCGACCACCCAGCGGGCCAGCCTGACCGGGTCCGGGTGGCCTGCGACCGCGCGCCCGAACAGCGCCGACGCCCGTTCGGCCACCTCGAGCAGGGCGTCGGCGTTGTCGGCGTCCCGTGCCAGGTCGCCGAGCCGGGTGAGCAGGTGCTGGAGCACTCGTCGCACCACGGGGTGGGCGCCGCCGTCGAGGTGCCGCTCCAGTTCGTCGACGGACTCCTCGACCCCTTGGACGCCGTCGTCGACGGTTCGTAGAAGGGGTCGTGGTAGTCGAGGTCGACTCCGGCCAGCGCAGCGTCAACGGCCATCAGGAGCTCGGAGGCCGTTGGCTCGTCCTCGGGCGTGGCCCGCAGCTGCAGCGAGCGCATGGCCTCGGGGCTGTATGCCGCCATCTCGAGCACCAGCGACTGCAGCGCGCGACGGTCCATGGAGCGCAGGAGCCGCTCGATGTCGGGCGTGACCGGATATCGCACGCCGCCCGGCCCGATCACGTTCTTCACCCGCTGATTATCGCGAATCGTCCGGGCGTGGCCGATGCAGTCCTCGTCGCTTCCGTGAAGTGAAGAGGCGGACTTCGCGCGCGGTGGCACATCGCGCGTCTCTGTCAAACGTGTCGGGGGCTACGCGGGGCAACGGTCCGCCGGCCAGGCGGTTTGGTCAGCTCAGGCTGCGTCCTGAGCCGCGTTTCGATGCCGCGGAGCCCTGTGGACTACGAAAGGAACAACGTCCGATTGGTGATCTTCCCGCATAACCACGCGGAAGGACCACGGCAATGAACATCACCGAGATGTTGGGCTTACAGGACGAACGGCTGGAGTCCGTCGTCAAGGAACACTGGGCGGGATGGGTCGCCGTCGAGCCCCGGCTAGGGGTCGTCGGCGACCCGTGTCGACTGGACGCTTGGCGACGGGCGGCCGATCCCGCGGTCGCCAACGACGTCCTCCTGGGTCTGGCTCGGTTGGCGGCGTTCGATGGGGCCGACGACGGGGATGCAGCGCTGGTGCTCGCGTGGCTCCTCCTCCCGACCGCCCTGCGCGTCCGCCGCCGGTTGGGACTGGCCGACGATCGAGTGGACGAGGTGCTGGCCGCACAGTTGTGGGTCGAGGTCCGCGGGCTGCCGTGGCGGCGTCCGCACTGGGTGGCCGCGAAGGTCGCCGGTCAGCTGCGTGAAGGTGTGCTGCTGGACTGCGGCGCTTCGACGCACCACCAGCCGCGCCGGCTCTCGACCGTCTCGCTTGGCCCC
>NZ_JAYFNG010000047.1:0-29605 GCF_034933565.1 Raineyella sp. | reverse complement strand
ACCATGAGCACAGGACGGCCGGGCGGGGAGCTCCCCGCCCGGCCGTCCTGTGCTCATGGTGCCGGACAGATCCGTCCCGGGCGCCTGCCGGGGGCGGACACCTGCCGGGACGGGCGGTGGATCAGACCGGGTCGTCGCCGGTGACGACGTAGACGAGTCGTTCGGCGATCTCCACCGCGTGGTCGGCGATCCGCTCGTAGTAGCGGCCGAGCAGTGCAGTGTCCACCGCCGCCTCGACGCTGTGTGTCCAGGTGCCGTCGACGAGCGTACGGAACTGGTCGCGCCGCAGCTCGTCCATCACCGTGTCCTCGGCGGCGAGGTGCCCGGCGGTGTCGACGTTGAGGTCGCGCAGCATGGTGCTGGCGTCGGCGACCATCGAGCCGGCCACCTCGGCCATCTTGCGGAAGTTGTCCTGCAGGTTGTCCGGCACGGCGTGCTCGGGGAAGCGCAGCCGGGCGATCTTGGCCACATGGGCGGCCAGGTCACCCATCCGGGTGAGCTCGCCGAGCATCCGGATCGCGGAGAAGACGGTGCGCAGCTCGCCGGCCACCGGGGCCTGGCGGGCCAGCATCGAGAAGGTGCGCCGCTCGAGCTCCTCGGCCAGCTCGTCGATCAGCCGGTCCTTGGAGATCACCTGCTCGGCCAGCGGCAGGTCGGCGGTCAACAGGGCTGTCGTCGCGTCGGCAAGGGCGGTGTGGACGAGGTCCACCATCCGCGCGAGATCGGCCATCGTCTCCCGGAGCTGTGCCCGGTACGTGTCGCGCACCCCGGCCCTCCTCTCGTGTGTTGTGCCTACGGGGGTCATCGCGGTCTCGACCGTGTTCTCGACCGGCGGCCGGGGGCTGTGCTGTCTGCCCCGCCGGACCTGCCACCGGTGCCGCCCGGGCGTCGGATCGTCCCTCGTCACCGTCTGCCGTCCCGTCCGGTCTGCGGCAGGGTGACACGCCAATATAGCCCGTCAGCGTGTCGGCGCGGCGTCGGTGCCGGCCGAGGGGAGGCCCCTCGCCGCATCCCGGACGTTATCCCACCGACGGGTTACCCGGGCGCGGGCGGGCTGAACACCTCGTGAACAATGCGTGAACCCGCCCGCCCGGCACGGGGGAGACCCGTCCGGCCCCGTATGATCTGGCCTGTGAACGCCTCCTTCGCCGCCGCTGGTGGCCTCGTGGTGGGCGTGCTCCTCGGGGTCCTGGTGATGGCGCTGCGCGACCGGGCCCGGCGTCTCCGTGAGGAGAAGCTACGCGCCCAGCTGGCCGCCCGGGTGAGCGTACGTCCCGAGGTCTCCCAGGTGCTCAACCAGTTGCGGGCGGGTGCACTGGTCATCGGCCCGCATGACGAGGTGCTCCAGTCGACCGCGCAGGCCCGTACGCTCGGCGTCGTCCGCAGCGCCCGGGTGGTGGTCCCCGCGGTGCTGTCGCTGGTCAGGCAGGTCCGCCAGGACCGGCGCCCGCGCAGCACCGAGCTGGACCTCAAGCGGGAGGGGCTGACCAGCCTGCACCTGATGGCCCGGGTGGCGCCGCTCGACGACCGTACGCTGCTGGTGCTGGTCGAGGACCGGACCGCGGCCCGGCGGATCGACGAGACCCGGCGTGACTTCGTGGCCAACATCTCCCACGAGCTGAAGACCCCGATCGGTGCCGTCACCCTGCTCGCCGAGACGGTGGAGGAGGCGGCGGACAGCCCGGACGACGTCCGCCGGTTCGCCCGGCGGCTGCAGATCGAGGGGGGCCGGCTCTCGGACCTCGTCCGCCAGATCATCGACCTCAGCCGGCTGCAGTCCGACGACCCGCTGCTCGACCTGAACGAGGTGCTGGTCGACGAGGTGATCGTCGATGCCGTCGATCGCAACCGGGTCGACGCGGAGGACCGCCACATCACCCTCACCGTCGGCGGGCCGTCCGGCCTGGAGGTGATCGGCGACGAGGAGCAGCTCATCGTCGCCGTCTCCAACCTGATCGAGAACGCGATCCTGTACTCCGAGCGGGGGGCCCGGGTGGCGGTGGCCGCCCGGACGGTCCTGCTGGGCGGTGAGGACTTCGTGGAGATCAGCGTCTCGGACAACGGGATCGGCATTCCCGAGGACGAGCTGCAGCGGATCTTCGAACGGTTCTACCGGGTCGACTACGCCCGCAGCCGGGACAACGGCGGCACCGGCCTCGGCCTGTCCATCGTCAAGCACATCGCCGCCGCCCACGGCGGCTACGTCCGGGTCTGGAGCAAGCTGGGGCAGGGCTCCACCTTCACCATCCGGATCCCCCGCTACCTTGAGGGGGAGGCCACCGTCGGCACCTCTGCCGGCGACACCGCCACCACGTACCAGTCCGGCACCACGTACCAGTCCGACGCGCCGGCGGCGCAGGGGACACACTCCCAGGAGGTAGAGGGATGACCCGAGTTCTCGTCATCGAGGACGAGGAGTCCTATCGAGAAGCGCTGTCCTACATGCTGCGCAAGGAGGGCTTCGACGTGGTCGAGGCCCCCGACGGCGCCGAGGGACTGGCGGAGTTCGATCGGGGCGGTGCCGACATCGTGCTGCTCGACCTGATGATGCCGGGCATGTCCGGCACCGAGGTCTGCCGGCAGCTGCGGTTGCAGAGTTCGGTGCCGGTGATCATGGTCACCGCCCGCGACACCGAGGTGGACAAGGTGGTCGGCCTCGAGCTGGGCGCCGACGACTACGTCACCAAGCCGTTCTCCCAGCGAGAGCTGCTGGCCCGGATCCGCGCAGTGCTGCGCCGCGGTCAGGAGGTGGAGCTGATCCCCGACGTGGTCGAGGCCGGTGGCGTCCGGATGGACGTGGAGCGCCACGAGGTCGCGGTCAACGGGGAGCCGGTGCGGTTGGCGCTGAAGGAGTTCGAGCTGCTCGAGATGCTGCTCCGCAACGCCGGCCGGGTGATGACCCGCGGCCAGCTGATCGACCGGGTGTGGGGGGCCGACTATGTCGGCGACACCAAGACCCTGGACGTCCATGTCAAGCGGCTGCGCGCCAAGATCGAGGAGAACCCGGCCCGGCCGGTCCACCTGGTCACCGTCCGTGGCCTCGGCTACAAGTTCGAGGGCTGACCGTACGGGCTCCTCGAGCCATCTGATTCGGATCCGGATCGCGTCCCGAGCCAGCTGATCCCGGATCGCCTCCCGAGCCGTCCGGCCCCGGATACCGAAACCCCCGGTCGGAGGACTCCGGCCGGGGGTGCACAGGTGGGGCGTGCGGCGTGCGTCAGCCGTTCGCCTTCGGGGTGGCGGACGCCGAGGCCGACGCCGGAGCCGAGGGCGACGCGGAGGCGGACGTCGGGGCCACCGCCGACATGGTGGCGAAGTCCGGCTTCGTCGCGTCGATCACGGGGACGCGGGCGGTGATCCGGCCGTTGTTCTGGAAGGTGAGGGTCAGCTCGACGTCGATACCCGGGGTGAGCTTGGCGCCGGTGATGGTGGTGCGCTCATCCTCGAGCCGGACCGGCTTCTCGACGGTGATCGCCAGCGGCTCGGGCAGGGTCGCGCTGATCGTGCCGGCGGTGTCGCCGTCGGGCTTCAGCGACCGCCCGGAGACGGACTGCAGGGTGTCGAGGGTCGGCTTGGCGGCCTGCGCGGTCTGGCTGTTGCTGAACGGGGTGCTGGAGGGGGACGCGTACACGGTGCCGGCGAGGTGGGCCTGGCTGCCGTCAGGCCTGGCGATCACCATCAGGTTGCGCACCTTGATCAGGCCCTTGCCCTGGTCGACCTGGTGGCCGTCGGCGAGGTCGAGGTTCACGCCCTCCGCCTGGGTGTACTGCTGCAGCGTCTGGTGTTCGAAGCCCATGCGGCATCCCGCGAGCCCGAACAGGGAGGCGGTAGCGACAAGGACGACGGCGGCGCGCTTGGCGTGGTTCTTCAGGGTGGGCACGATTCAGGACTCCTCGTTGGGCCAGCTCAGACTCGTGCACAGAGTAGCCAGAAACGTGGTCACCCGGCACATCGTTTGCCACCTGTGGCTGTCACGATCGGGCGTCAATCCGTCCCACGCTAACCGCAGCGGGCCGGAGCTGCCAAGTCGATTCGGGGCGTGTCACGAGCCTCCGTGATAGAATCGGGGCGCGAAAGGGGACATGTATGACGTTTGCAGTCGGTGAAACGGTGGTCTATCCCAATCATGGGGCGGCCGTCATCGAGAACATGGAAACCCGCAAGATCAAGGGGGAGGACAAGCTCTACCTGGTGCTGAGGATCGTCGGCCAGAACGATCTGGTGGTCCGGGTGCCGGCGTGCAATCTCGACCTGGTCGGCGTCCGGGACGTCGTGGATGCCGATGGTCTGGAGAAGGTCTTCGAGGTGCTGCGGGCTCCGCACGCGGAGGAGCCCGCGAACTGGTCCCGCCGCTACAAGGCCAACCTGGAGAAGCTGCACTCGGGCAATGTGCTCAAGGTCGCCGAGGTCGTCCGTGACCTGTGGCGTCGGGGCAATGACCGCGGCCTGTCGGCCGGTGAGAAGCGGATGCTGGTCAAGGCCCGTCAGGTGCTCGCCTCGGAGGTCGCCCTCGCGGAGAAGTGCGACGAGGAGCGTGCGGAGGAACTGCTGGACGAGGTCCTCGCCTCCTGATCTGTCCCCCATGACATCTGTGCACACGTCGTCCGGACCGGTCGTCGCCGTGGTGGTGGCGGCCGGTTCCGGCGTCCGCCTCGGTGAAGGTGGCCCCAAGGCGCTGCGGACGATCGGTGGCCGCGCCCTCGTCGCCCACTCCGTCGAGGCGCTGGCGGCCGGCGGGGTCGACCGGATCGTCGTCGTCGGCCGCGCCCGGCTCGCCGACGACTTCACCCGGGCCCTGGCCGACGCCCCCCTCCCGTGGACCCTCGTCGAGGGTGGCGAGGAGCGGCAGGACTCCGTCGCCAACGGCCTCGCCGAGGCCGAACGGGTCGCGCCGGCCGCCCGCCACGTGCTGGTGCACGACGCCGCCCGCCCGTTCGTGCCCGCCACCGTGGTGGCCGCGGTGCTCGCAGCACTGCGCGACGGGGCGACCGCGGTGATCCCGGCCGTTCCCGTCATCGACACCATCCGGGTGGCCGACCCGGTGCCGGGCGAAGCCACCGTGGTGGACCGGTCCCGGTTGCGGGCGGTGCAGACCCCCCAGGGCTTCGACCTGGCGACGCTCGTCCGCGCCCACCACCACGTACGCTCCGTGGGCCTGGCGGTGACCGACGACGCGATGGCCTGTGAGGCGATCGGGGAGCGGGTCGTCCTCGTCGACGGGTCCCGCGACTCGCTCAAGGTCACCGAGCCCTTCGACCTGCTCGTCGCCGAGGCCGTCTGGCGCGGGCGCCGGCCCGCCGCTGACCCGCCGGCCGCTCACCCGTCGACCGACGGTACGTCGACCGACGATACGTCGGCCATTCACCCGTCGGACGGCGGTGCGTCGACCGACGGTACGCAGATGATGGGAAGGACCTCCCGGTGAACCACGAACCCCTGCCCGTCGGCCCGGCGCGGATCCGTACCGGGATCGGCACCGATGTGCACCGCTTCGCCGAGGGTGTGCCGATGTGGGTGGCCGGGCTGCACTTCCCCGAGGAGGCGTACGGCCTGGAGGGCCATTCCGATGGGGACGTGGCCTGCCATGCCGCCTGCGACGCCCTGTTGTCCGCCGCCGGGCTGGGTGACCTCGGCTCCAACTACGGCACCGCCGACCCGGAGTGGGCCGGAGCCGCCGGTGTCGCCTTCCTCGCCGAAACCGCCCGCCGGGTGCGTGCCGCCGGGTGGGAGATCGGCAACGTCGCGGTGCAGGTCGTCGGCGTACGCCCCCGGATGGCGGCCCGCCGGCCCGAGGCCGAGAAGGTGATGTCGGCGGCGCTCGGCGCGCCGGTCAGCGTGTCGGCGACGACGACGGACGGCCTCGGCTTCACCGGGCGCGGCGAAGGGCTCGCCGCGATCGCCACCGTGCTGGTGCTGCGACGCGATCCCACCCGTGGGCGGCCCTCGCCCTGAGGCCGCGGGGCCTTCCGCTCGGTCGCTGCCGGTGGATCGCCACCTGGGGGGAACCGGCCAGGAGGTAGATTGAGCCTCGGCGTTCCGTCCCATCTTCGAGGAGAAGCACGTGTCCGACACCACTGCCGCAGCCACCCGCGCCTATCGGGAGGCCCTCTCGGTCATCGAGAGTGCCGAGCCCCGGATCGCCGCAGCCACGCGTCAGGAGCTGACGGACCAGCGAGGTTCGCTCAAGCTCATCGCATCGGAGAACTACGCCTCCCTGCCGGTGCTGCTGACGATGGGCTCCTGGCTCTCCGACAAGTACGCCGAGGGCACCGTCGGCCACCGCTTCTACGCCGGCTGCCGCAACGTCGACACCGTCGAGTCGGTCGCGGCCGAGCACGCCCGTGAGCTGTTCGGCGCCGAGTACGCCTACGTCCAGCCGCACTCCGGCATCGACGCCAACCTGGTCGCCTACTGGGCGATCCTCGCCCACCACGTCGAGGCCCCCGGGCTGGCCGAGAAGGGCGCCAAGAACGTCAACGACCTCACCGAGGCCGACTGGGAGGTGCTGCGCAAGCGCTTCGGCGAGCAGCGGCTGATGGGCATGAGCCTGGATGCCGGCGGCCACCTCACCCACGGCTTCCGCCCGAACATCTCCGGCAAGATGTTCCACCAGCACTCGTACGGGACCGACCCGCAGACCGGCCTGATCGACTACGACGCGCTGCTGGCCCAGGCCCGCGAGTTCAAGCCGCTCATCCTGGTCGGCGGCTACTCCGCCTACCCGCGCCGGGTGAACTTCGCGAAGATGCGCGAGATCGCCGACGAGGTCGGTGCGGTGCTGATGGTCGACATGGCGCATTTCGCCGGGCTGGTCGCCGGCAAGGTCTTCACCGGTGAGGAGAACCCGGTGCCGTACGCCGATGTGGTCACCACCACGACGCACAAGTCGCTGCGCGGCCCGCGGGGCGGCATGGTGCTGGCGAAGGCCGCGTACGCCCCCGACGTCGACCGCGGCTGCCCGATGGTGCTCGGCGGCCCGCTGTCGCACATGATGGCCGCCAAGGCCGTCGCGCTGGCCGAGGCCCGGACCCCCGCCTTCCAGACGTACGCCCGCAACGTCGCCGACAACGCCAAGTCGCTGGCCGAGGGTCTGCTGAAGCGGGGCGTGAAGCTGGTCACCGGTGGCACCGACAACCACATCGTGCTGGCCGACATCGCCGCGTCGTTCGGCCTGACCGGTCGCCAGGCCGAGTCGGCGCTGGTCGACTCCGGCATCGTCACCAACCGCAACTCCGTGCCCGCCGACCCGAACGGTGCCTGGTACACCTCGGGCATCCGGCTGGGCACCCCGGCACTGACGACCCGCGGCTTCGGTGCCGACGAGTTCGACCGCACCGCGGAGCTGATCGTCGAGGTGCTCTCCAACACCACCGCCGCGGCCGCTCCGAAGGGCGGCGCGTCGAAGGCCAAGTACGTGATCGTCGACGGGATCGCCGACCGGGTCAGGGCCGAGGCAGGCGAGCTGCTCGGCAAGTTCCCGCTGTACCCGGGCCTGGAGCTCTGACCTCGGCGGTCCGCCCGCCGCGGCTGATCAGGGTCAGCCCGGCGGGGCCGAAGGGGCCCGGTCGAGGCAGCGCAGCAGCTCGAGCTCGGTGAGGGAGGGGCGCCGCTCCGGAGGGACCCGGACCCGGGCGCCCCAGTTGTCGACCTCGTAGTCGCGGCCGTACGGGGTGCGCCACAGCCAGTGGCCGGGGCGGACCTGGCGGCAGCGCCAGCCGGCATGGGTCTTGGCGCGATGGGCGGTCCGGCCGAGCGGGCCGAGGCTGTTGATCCGGGTCTGGCCCGGTGGCCCACTGGCCCGGTAGGCGACCCGGCCAGGACCGCGGGGTCCCAGGCCGGACAGACGCAGGAACGGCGCGGCACCGTAGGTGTTGATCGTGGTGCTGGGGTGACATGCAGACCGGCCCGGCACAGGGCCGGGCCGTCAGAGGCGAACGGTCAGCAGGACCGTGAGAAGGGGACGGCCAGCAGGACCGTCCGCAAGCAGGGGTGGCTCAGGCCTGGGTGCGGGTGGCCCGGCGCCAGCAGTCGTCGACGTCCTCGATGTCCCAGCGGGGGGTGAAGGAGTCGGCGCCGGTGGCGGCCAGCAGGGCGGTCTCGTCGAGGTGGGGGTGCTTGAGCATGCGGTTTCCTTTGCGGTCGTCGTCCGTGGTGGTGCGTGCGGATGACGCCGTTGTCGGTCCTGCAGTTCAACCGTAAACGAGTTCCCCGACCGACCCAAATGCATTGCGACGCAACAAAGCCATGGCCCGCGTGATTCTGCACACGCCGGTCGGTCGGGGCCCCGGCTCAGTCCTCGGCGCCGGCCCGGGCCCGGCTGATCTCGTACAGGGCGATGCTGGTGGCCACGCCGGCGTTCAGTGACTCCACGTCGCTGCTGATCGGGATCGACGCGAGCACGTCGCAGTTCTCCCGGACCAGCCGTTGCAGGCCCTCGCCCTCGGACCCGACGACCAGCAGCACCGGCCCGTCGACCCCGGGGATCGACGCGATGTCGGTGTCGCCCTCGCCGGCCAGCCCGACCACCACGAAGCCGGCCTTGGCGTAGTCCTGCAGCACCCGGTTGAGGTTCGTCGCCCGGGCCACCGGGATCCGTGCCGCCGCCCCGGCGGAGGTCTTCCAGGCCGCTGCGGTCATCCCGGCCGAGCGCCGCTCGGGGATCACCACGCCCTGGGCGCCGAACGCCGCTGCGGACCGGATGATGGCCCCGAGGTTGCGCGGATCGGTGACCTGGTCCAGCGCCACCACCAGCGGGGACCCCGGCGCCTGCAGCGCGTCGGCCATCAGGTCGGCGGGATGGGCGTACTCGTAGTCGGGCAGCTTGATCGCCAGACCCTGGTGGGTCGCCCCGGCGGTCAGCCGGTCGAGCTCCTGCTTGGTGGTCTGCAGCATCGGGATCGACTTGTCGGCGCACATCCGGAACACCTCGCGCACCCGGTCGTCGCGGTCGATGCCGTCGGCCACGTACACCGTCACCACCGGGATGCCGGCGCGCAGCGCCTCGACCACCGGGTTGCGGCCGGCGACCCATTCGGCGCCGCCACCGCGCTGGGCCTGGGGCGTACGCTTCGGCCGCGAGGCCTCGCGGGCCTCGGCGAGCTGCTTGGCACGGTGCGCCTTGTGGTAGACGCGGTCCTCCGCCCGGGGCGTCGGGCCCTTGCCCTCGAGCCCCTTGCGGGCCCGGCCGCCGGACCCGGCGGTGTTGCCCTTGCCCTTGTGCCGTACGGCACCCTTGCGCTGCGAATTGCCTGCCATCAGTGCTCCACGCTCCACTTCGGGCCCTGGGGGGTGTCCTCGACCTGGACGCCCAGTGCGCCCAGTGAGTCGCGGATGGCGTCGGCCGCCGCGTAGTCCTTGCGCGCCCGGGCCTCCTGGCGCTGGTCCAACAGGGCCTTGACCAGGCCGTCGACGACGGGCTCCAGGTCTGCGCCGGGCCCGGCGGCGTCGGTCCAGATCGGGTCGAGCGGGTCGAGCCCGAGCACCCCGAGCATGGCCCGCACCGCAGCGTACGCCTCGCGGACCGCCTCGGTCCCGCCGGCCTCGAGCGCCTGGTTGCCCGCCTTGACGGTGGTGTAGATCGTCGCGACCGCCGCGGGCGTGCCCAGGTCATCGTCCATCGCTGCCACGAACGGTGCCGGCAGCACGGCCGCCGGCGCGGTGTCGCCGACCAGGTCGTGGGCCCGGTCGAGGAAGGAGTCGATCCGCGCCAGCGACGTGGTCGCCTCGGCCAGTGAGGTGTCGGAGTACTCGATCGACGAACGGTAGTGCGGCGCGACCAGGTAGAAGCGGACGGCCCGCGGCGGGTACTGCTTGGTCACCTCGGTGACCAGCGCGCCGTTGCCGAGCGACTTCGACATCTTCTCGCCGGCCGCGGTGACCCAGGCGTTGTGCATCCAGTAGCGGGCGAACGGCCGGCCGGCCGCGGTCGACTGGGCCAGCTCGTTCTCGTGGTGCGGGAAGCGCAGGTCGAGCCCGCCGCCGTGGATGTCGAACTCGTCGCCGAGGTACTTGCCCGACATCGCCGAGCACTCGAGGTGCCAGCCGGGGCGCCCGCGACCCCACGGGGTGTTCCAGGAGGCGGTCTCGGGCTCGCTGGAGTCGGTGCGGCCCTTCCACAGGGCGAAGTCGTGCGGGTCGCGCTTGCCGCGGGGATCGGAGTCCTCGGCCGGCGCCATGTCGGCCACCCGCTGGCCGGACAGCCTGCCGTAGTCGGGCCAGGAGCGGACGTCGAAGTACACGTCACCCGACCCGTCCTCGGCCACGTACGCGTGCCCCCGCTCGATCAGCAGCGTGATCAGCTCGATCATCTCCGGGATATGGCCGGTCGCTCGCGGTTCGTACGTCGGGGGCAGGCAGCCGAGGGCCTGGTAGGCCTTGTGCAGCTCCAGCTCGAAGCGGTAGGCGAGCGCGTACCACTCGACGCCCTGCTCGGCGGACCTGCGGAGGATCTTGTCGTCGATGTCGGTGACGTTCGCGACGATCTTCACCGTGTAGCCGGACGCGGTCAGCCAGCGGCGCAGGACGTCGAAGACGACCTCCTTGCGGATGTGGCCCAGGTGTGGCGCGGACTGGACGGTGAGCCCACAGTGGTAGATCGAGACCTGTCCCGGCACCACGGGCACGAACTCCCGGGTCAGGTGGGTCATCGAGTCATAGAGCTGGAACGTCACGGGCCAAGAGTACCGGTGGACGTCGGGTGGCAGCGCCATCGAGGGGCCGGGTCCGCGCTCCCGGGCGCGATCCTCACTCCGCGCTGGCGCGGCGGGCCGCCTTCGCCCGGATCGCGGACATGTCCAGGTAGCCGGCCGGCTCCCGTGCGGTCTCGCCGCCGGCCTCCCACGGGTCGTCCGGCAACGGCTCGTCGTCCAGGTCGTCGGCGCTGACCGCCGCGGCCACTTCGCGCGGCTGGTCGGCCCCGGTCGGGGCGACCGACAGCTCCTCGTCGGGCAGGTGGCTCAGCACGTCGCGGACGTAGCCCTGGGTGGCCTCGAGCAGCGGGACCTCGTGCCCGGCGGCCTCGGAGCGGTACCAGCGGTAGTCGAGCATCTCGTGGTAGATCTGCGCCGGCTCCAGCTTGGAGGCGTACTCGGCCGGGACGGCGTGGATCACCGGCTCGAAGCACTCGGTGAGCCACTGGTGGGCGACGACCGCCTCGTCGAGGTTCTGCTGGCCGGTGCGGGCCCGGTAGGAGTCGAGGTCGTTCAGCAGCCGACGGGCCTGGTTCTCCTCGGTGTCCAGGCCGGTCAGCCGCATCAGCCGGCGGGCGTGGTGGCCGGCGTCGACCACCTTCGGCTGGATCCGGATCGTCGACCCGTCCAGGTCGGTGGTGATGTCCAGCTCGGCGACGTCGAAACCGAGCGCGTTGAGGCGGCGCACCCGGCCCTCGATGCGGTGCATCTCGCTGCCGTCGAACTCCTCGGCGCCGGTCAGTTCGTGCCACAGCTCCCGGTAGCGGGTGACGATGGTGTCGACCAGCTGGCGCGGGTCGAGGGCGGAGTCCAGCATGCCGCCGGCCTCCAGGTCGAGGAACTCGCCGAACAGGTTGACCCGGGCGATCTCGAGGTCGTGCTCGCGCTGCCCGTCCGACAGCCGTTCGTGGAACTCGCCGGTCTCGGCGTCCACCAGGTGGGCGGCGAAGTCGGACGCGTCGCGGCGGAACAGCGTGTTCGACAGTGACACGTCGCCCCACAGGAAGCCGATCAGGTGCAGCCGGGCCAGCAGCACGACCATCGCGTCGAGCAGCCGGGTGACGGTGTCGGACCGTACGCCCTTGGAGAACAGGGTCCGATAGGGCAGCGAGAACTGGAGGTGCCGGGTGATCAGGATCGGGTCGAGCGGCTCACCGGAGTGGGTGAACCGGCGGGTGACCACGCCGATCGGCTCCACCGCCGGCGTGCCGAGGCGCATCAGGTCGTGCAGCAGGCGGTACTCGTGCATCGCGAGGTGCTCGACCACCTCCTTGGCGGCATAGACCTCGTCACCGACCCGGATGAACCGGACGACGTGACGGGAGATGCCTCGGGGAAGTGCCACGAGGTGTTCCGCCGGCCACTCGGCCAGCGGAACACCCCAGGGAAGCGGAAGCAGCCGCGCATCGGGGTGGGCGGCGAGGAATCGAGGCACGGGGCCCAGTCTTCCAGATCACCCAAGTCCCGCGCCCCCGGCCGGGCCGGGCTAGGAGATCCTCAGGCCGGTGCGCTCGTCGAAGACGTGGACGTCGGCCGGGCTCGCCGTGAGGCGCACCCGATCACCGCGCTGGGGGCGGTGGCGGGCGAGGATCCGGGCCGCCACCGTGCCGGACTCCTGGTGGGAGCTGAGCGTGGCGGAGACGGGAGTGGCGTAGAGGTACGAGTCGGCCCCGAGCTCCTCGACGACCTCGATGGCGACCTCGAGGCCCCGGTCGTCGGGGGACAGCGACAGCGCCTCGGGGCGGATCCCCAGGGTGACCCCGGCCCCCGGGTCGGCCCGGTCGAGGATCTCCCGGGACACCGGGACGACCCAGTCACCGAGGGCGACGCCACCGTCGACGATCCGGCCGCTGAACAGGTTCATCGCCGGGGAACCGATGAAGCCGGCCACGAAGAGGTTGCGGGGGGTGTCGTAGAGGGCGATCGGGCTGTCGACCTGCTGCAGGATCCCGTCGGCGAGCACCGCGACCCGGTCACCGAGCGTCATCGCCTCGACCTGGTCGTGGGTGACGTAGACGGTCGTCACCCCCAGGCGGGTCTGCAGCGAGGCGATCTGCGTACGGGTCGACACCCGCAGCTTGGCGTCCAGGTTCGACAGCGGCTCGTCCATCAGGAACACCTGGGGCTGGCGGACGATCGCCCGGCCCATCGCGACCCGCTGCCGCTGACCACCGGACAGGGCCTTGGGCTTGCGCTGCAGGTACTCCTCCAGACCGAGCTGCTTGGCCGCGGCCAGCACCCGGGCCTTGCGCTCCTCGTTGGGGACGTTCTGCATCTTGAGCGCGAAGCCCATGTTGTCCGCGACGGTCATGTGCGGGTAGAGCGCATAGTTCTGGAAGACCATCGCGATGTCGCGATCCTTGGGGGGCAGATTGGTGACCTCGCGGTCCCCGATCCAGACGGACCCCCCGGTCACCTCCTCCAGACCCGCCAGCATGCGCAGGGCGGTCGACTTGCCGGACCCCGAAGGGCCCACCAGTACCATGAACTCCCCGTCGCCGATCTCCAGGTTCAACCTGTCGACGGCCGGGTGTTCTGCGCCGGGATAGACGCGGGTCGCTTCTCGGTACGAGACAGTGGCCATGATGAAGTTTTCCTTTCCACGGGCAGGTACGTGCCCGACGGTCCGTAGTGGAATTGGGAAGGACTATAGAGCAGGCCACCATCACCGGCGAGAGGGGGGCCTGCCCGACCGATCCGGCCGCCTGTGCCCGGCCTGTTCGTCGACCGGCGCCCGGCCCGGGCGACGTGTCGGTCGGGCCCGGGCACGTATCATCCGAGCAGCCTTCCGAAGGAGCGCCGATGAGCGACCCAGACGCCGAGTCCCCTGCCGAGGCGGGGGAGGACCGCCCGTGGTGGGACGACCCGTCACTGCCCTGGGCGCACGAGCCGACCCGGCGCGACATCGTGTGCTGGTCCGGGATCGGGCTGGTCGGCATCTACTCCCTGGTGATGCTGCCGCTGCGGCCGGTGCTGCTCGGCTACACGCCGTACGTGCTCGCCGCGGTGTCCGGCTCCCGGACCGCCGTGGTGATGATCGGGGCGCTGTCGGCGACCGGGGACCACTGGTGGTGGGCCGGCTGGCTGATGGCCACCATCAGCGTGCTGAAGTTCGACTGGGTCTACTTCTGGGCCGGCAAGCTGTGGGGCCGCGGCCTGCTCGAGGTGATGACCGGCACCTCGGAGCGGGCGCGGCGGCGCAACGAACGGGCCGAGCAGTTCGCCCTGCGGTGGTCGGTGCCGGCGGTGCTGGCCACCTATCTGCCGATCCCACTGCCCGGGGCGATCATCTACGCCACGGTCGGTGCCGCCGGGATGACCTGGCGACGCTTCCTCGTCGTCGACGTGATCGGCGCGGCGGTGCTGCAGGGCCTCTACCTCTACCTCGGGCACTCGATCGGCGCGCCCGCGGTCCGGTTCGTCGAGGTGTACGCGAAGTACAGCATCTGGCTGTCGCTGGTGCTGCTGGTCGTGGTCGTCGGCGGGATGCTGTGGGGCGACCGCCGGCGCAAGGGTGGTCGTACGGCGGCCTGAGGCCCGTACGGGGGCCCGGAGCGACGGCGGGATCAGCCGCGCAGCTCGATCAGGGCCCGCTCGAAGATCCGGAACGTGTACTCGTCGTGCAGCACGAACATCGCCTCCGCGACCTGGGTCGGGGTGGTCGACACGGTCGTGATGGCGATCCGGGCCGCGTCGGCCAGCGGCCAGCCGTACGCCCCGGCGGAGACGGCCGGCAGGGCGATGGTCGTCGCCGCCAGTTCGTCGGCCACCCGCAGGCACTCCCGGTAGGACGACATCAGCAGATGGGTGCGGTCCTCGGTCGGGGTCCACATCGGGCCGACGGTGTGGATCACCCACTGGGCGTTGAGCCGCCCGGCGGTGGTGGCCACCGCCTGGCCCGGGGGCAGCCCGTCGGGCAGACTGGTCGCCCGCAGCCGCCGGCACGCCTCGAGGAGCTCCGGCCCGCCCGCCCGGTGGATCGCCCCGTCGACACCGCCCCCGCCGAGCAGGCTGGAGTTCGCGGCGTTGACGATGGCGTCTGCACGCTGCTGGGTGATGTCCCCGATGGTCAGGGTGACGGACGCGTGGTTGCTCATGACAGGTGATTCTGGCCCGGTTCCCAGAAGTTGGTCTGGTAGTTGAGCACCTCACCGGGGTCGAACAGGTCATCCACACCGTCCGCCGCGTCGACCTCGCTGCGGGACGGGGAGGTCGGGCGGGTGGAGACCGCATTCACCTCGAGCAGTGGGCGCAGCCCGGGGGTGGTGGTCAGCTGGCCCAGGCCCATGTAGTTGAGGATGGCCATCGCGTAGCCGAGATCGCCCGAGGGGACCGGCGTCGCCCCGGCCAGGCTGGCGAACTGCTGGGCAGTCTCCTCGACCGCGGACTGGTCGACCAGCTCGAAGTCGTGCCGGGTGAGCACCGAGACGACCTCACCGCGGGGGACCGCCTGCGCCGAGCCGGGCGACCCGGCCGCGCTCCGGCCCGTCCCCGATCCGCGGCCCTCGCCCTCGCCGAGGAAGCCGAACCCGCGCCCGCAGTAGGCGACCTGGGCGTCCTGGAAGTCCAGCAGGGCCCCCTCGAGGCGGATGTCCGCATCCTCGAGGTCACGTGGGTCCGACCCGGGCCGCAGCGACGCGAGGCGCTCGAGGTGGATGAGGACCTGCTCGGCGAATTGCCGGCCGTTGCGGACGAGCTCCTGGTAGGCGGCTTCGGACCACGGGGCGCCGGCGGAGGGAGAGGTGGGGGCCATGGCTCTACGGTATAGCGCCTCGCCCGGTGCGCGAGCAGCGCCCGTCCACGGAGCGCGGTGGTGATGGAGCTCCCACAGGGAGTCGAACCCTGATCTGCTCTTTACAAGACAGACCAGGCCCAGCACCCCCCGAAACCCTCGACACCCCACCGCCCGGAACGGCGCGGTGAGCACGTCGAGAGAGCAGACCCAGACACCCCCCGAATCCCGACCAAAGTCACCCGACTGCACACACATCTGAGCACACAAGGAGCCCCCGCATGAAGACCACCGGACGTACCCTGACCGCCGAAGAGCTCGCCATCGTCATCGCAGCCCTGGAGCAGGCCGCACTCGACCACCGCAACCCCGACGACCGGGACGACCTGATCCGCGAGTACACCGTCACCCTCAACCTCATCGACATGCTCGGCATCGCCGATGAGGTCACCATCTCCTGACGGTCGAGACTGGCGAGAATGGATCGCATGTTCAGCCCACCTGACACCGAGGAAGCCCGGGCAGTGTGGGCAGCAGGACGGGCCGACGCCCGGCAGAACCGCCCCAAGGACAGCGGCCGCTACACCGTGGCGGCTCTGCGGGCAATGTACCTGCAGGGGTACGCGTGGGGCCGCCAGGAGTCGCTGCAAGCGAAGTACGGCGACCCGCCCACCGCCTAGCGAACCAACAGCACGAGCCCCCCTGCATCGGATGCAGGGGGGCTCGTCGTCACCCCGGCCGAACCACCGCCCAGGGTGTGAAAGGTCTTGCCCTCGACCACCACCGATGGTACCAACCAGAGACCTTCTGGGGGGCGTATGCGCCAGGGGCTAGGTGATCCCATGCCATCGGTCAGACTCCTTGCAGCTTGGCCTCGAGGTCGAGGCGGTCGAGGAAATCGGTCACTGTGTTGACCTGGTCGAGGTCGGCGGCGTTGATCGTGGCGTGCACGATCACGGTGCCGATCGTGGTGCCCGCGGCCGCGCCGAGGGCGGCCGGGCCGCGGAGCATGTCGAGGGCCTGCGCGACGATGCCCTCCTGGGGCTGGGACAGGACCAGCTCATTGCCGGGCCACGACAGCGCCGAGGACAGCCCGGCGGGCAGGCGGCGACCAGTCGGACCAGTCCAACGCCCGCACCCGCGCCCGCGAATACCACCGGGGGCATTTTGGTGTCAATGTGACGGTAAACCTCGGCGCGTCTGCTGTTTCCCTGACAGCAGATCACGCTCTGACTAGGTCAAATAGGGCTTGTGTGTGCGGTGTGTGTGCAGACTGTTGGGTGCGGGTTCGGGGTGCTGATGGGCGCCGACCACCCGGACCAGGTGGTCAAGGTGGTCGGCGCTGCATGAGGGCGCTATCCGGCGTCAGCGGCTGTGGCCTGGTGGTCGGGCACCTCGAGCCACCGGAGGGGGCCGTGGTCGAACCGGTCGTCGATCGACAGCCGACCACCGGTCGGGATCTTCGCGGCGGCGATGCTGGCGGGGTGCGGCAGGTAGCGCGGGCAGTCGGTGGCGTGCTTCCACTGCACAGCTGGGTCCTGCCGGTCGCAGACCGGGCACGCGGGGTCGAGGCCGTTACCGCCCCGGCCGCCCACGTCGGGGATGAACGGGTGCGGATCGGCGGCGGCGCGGTAGTGGTCGGAAGCGGGGAGGTTGCTCCACTGGTTGGTCATGGGTTGGGTCTCCTATCGGTTGGGTCGGGTCATGCATTGGGGTCGGTGAGCTGGGCGGCCACGTGGTCGTACTCCTGCTGGGCGTACTTCCCGGCGATGGCATGCTCCAACCCGTTGATGGTCCGGCCCTCGGCGGCGGCCTGGGCGGCGGTCAACTCGTGGGCGGCCAGGCTGGCGGCAGCGCGTCCAAGGAGGGCGTCGGTGGCCTCGGCGCCTGCGGGGGTGCCTGCCAGTGCCCGGGTCATCGCCAGGTCAGCGGCGGCAGTGAACTCGGCGAACCGCTGGGCGGGGTCGGAGTCGCGGCCGCGGCTGTCGAGGTGGATACGGACGGGGGCGGCCTCGCGGGCGGCCTCGATCATCGCGACGTCACGGTTCTTGACGGCGAGCTGGAGCACCTCGGCGAGGCCGGTACCGGCGTCCAGGAGCTGGCCTACCCGGTTGGCGGCACGGTTCAGGGCGGCGTCCTGGGTGGGGCTGGCGGGCGCGGCGGGCCGGTAGGCGGCCAGGTCTGCGGCGGCCGCGTCGGTCCGGGCCTTGAGGTTGGCCAGGGCGGCGGCCGCGTCGGTCCGGGCCTGGGTGATCAGCTCGGCCTTGTGGGTGTCGGACCACGCCTTGCTGTTGGCGATGCCGTCGATGTCGGCGGCGAGGGCCTCGCGGATGTTGCGGGCGGCGGTGGCCGCGGCGTCGAGCTGGCGACGGGCGGCGGTGGGGGTCATGGGCATGGGGCTCTCCTGGGGGTGAGTGTTTGGGGGTCAGCGGGTGGTCTTGCGGGCGCGGGGTGCTCGGCCGTGGCGGGCACGCTGGGCGCGCTGGGCTCGTGCCTTCGCCTTGTGGGCGGGCCACCGGGTGGCGTCCCGGGCGGCGGCGGAACGGCCGTGCACGCTGGTCAGACGCTCGTCGATGGTGGTTTCGGGGTCGGTCATGGTGGGGGTCTCCTCGGTCGGGGTGGTCATGCTGCGGCGGCCTCATGCGCGGCCTGGGCGGCGCGGCGTCCGGCGGGCTTGGCCAGGTCATGCCCGGCCCACACCCCGAACACCTCGCGGCACTCGACAGCGGCGGCGAGGCACTCGGCGGTGATCGGGCAGGCGGGGCAGTGCTCGGCGGCCACGGCGCGGTGCTCGGCGTCCTCGGACGTCCACAGCAGTGAGCCGTGGCAGGGCGGCGGGGTGCCCTCGGCGTAGAGGTTCCCGAGGGCCTCGCCCAGGGTGAGTGCGGCGCTGCTCGTGTGGTTGGTGTCGGTCATGCTGCGGTGCCTCCGGTGATCTGCTCGCAGGTGTGGCAGGCGTCGGGTCGGTAGTCGGTGCCGTGCAGTCGGCAGGCCACCGCACCCCCTCGGGGGGCCGTTGAAAGTGTTGAAAGTGTCGAAATGCCCCCTTCGTCGGGTTCCGTTTCATCACTTTCAACGGTTTCAACAGCCCTTGCCGGGGGTCGGTAGAGGCCGCGACCGGCCTTCGTGAGGCGCCCGGACTCGGCGAGGCGAGCCAGGTAGGTTCCGGCCGTCTTGTTGTCCATCCCGAGCGCCTCGGCCACCTGCTTGGGCGTGACGCCTGCCGGGTGACCGCTCGCGAACTGGAAGATGCGCGTGGAGTCGTCGCCGAGGTTCGAGGTCTGCTCGCGTTCCTCGGCTGCCCGGGCGGCGGCGGCCAGGTCGGCACCGTCGAGGGTCCACTGACCGTCGAACGTCAGCGCGTACTCACCCTCGTCGACGTCACGGCCGGTCACCTGCACCATGCCGTTCGGCTCGTTGCGCTTGCGGGTCAGGACGATCACTGAGTCGACAGCGCCCGCGATGCCCTGGGTGCCCGACACGGCGTCGAGGAAGTCCGTCGCGGCCATCTTCCGGGTGTGGTGAATCGCCGTCAGGGCAGCACCCGGCCAGTCATCCACCGTCCGCTTCAGGCCAGCGGTGAACGCGTAGTCGGACGCGTACCCGTCGCTTGCCCGTGACGGCGGCATGGCCTTGCCGAGCGTGTCGAGGATGATCAACGGGGCCGGGCCGACGTTCGGCCGGTCGCCCATCCACGCCTCGATCGTGTCGACGACGAGGCCTGGTTTCACATCGGTGAGGTAGTCGAGCCCCTCGGGCAGCGGGGTGTGGTGCGTGAGTCGCCTCATGCGTTCCTGTAGGCGGCGGTCGCCGTCCTCCAGGGCGAGGAGCAGCACCGGGCGCTGGTCGACGGAGAGGCGGCCTAGGGCTCGTCCGCCGGACGCGACAGCGAGCGCGACGTCGAGGGAGAACCACGACTTGCCTGCCTTCGGTGATCCGGCGATGAGCGACATGCCTTCGGGGATGATCCCGGGGACGTGCCAGGCGATGGGCGGGAACGTCTGTCGGTCCAGCCATGCGGCGTTGCGGAGCTTGGCGAGGAGCTGGTCCGGCTCGGGGTGGGGCGTGTTGGTCATGCTGCGGCCGCCTCGCTGGCATCGTCGGCGGCCAGGTCCCAGCCGAGTACCTCGGCGATCAGGTCGGCGTCGACGGTGGCGTGTTCGAGGATGGCGGCGTGTCGGCGGCATTCCTCAGCGTCGGCCGTCAGGCGGGCGTAACGGGCCGCCAGGGCCTCCGGCGTGGCGTTGCCGTGAAAGTCTCCCGGGCGGGGCCGGGCGGCCTCCAGTACGGCAGCACGGGCCTCCCAGTAGCGTCGGGTCGCGGACGTAAGCGCGTCCTGCAGGTTACGGAGCGTGAACCGCTCCAGGTAGTCGGGTGCAAGCGTCACCGAACCTCACCAGCTTCACGGGAGCGGCGGGTGCCGCGCCACAGGGTCGTGGCCCCGCCCCGGCGCTCACGGCGGCCGGACTTGGCGTAGCCAGCCACTTCGATGAGGCCGGACTTGTGCAGGCGGGCGAACACGAGGCCTGGCACGTTCGGGTGGGTCGGGTCACCGGGGACGAGGGCTCGGACGTCGGTCGAGTCGAACGTGCGGCCTGTCGCGGCGAGTTGGCGGATGGCCGCGGTGGCGGCGGCGGTCCAGTAGCTGTTGGGGTCCTCGACCGGGGGCATGCCAGGGAGCGTGTCGGGGGCTGCGGCTTGGGTGGTGATCATGGTTGCTGCTCCAGGTGGTTCGGTGATCCGGGTGCGGCGGACTCTGGGCATGAGTCCCCCGGAACAGCGGGGCGGGTGGGGGTCAGGCGGCGTCGTCGTCGAGCATCCGCAACAGGCGGGTGGTGGGCACGAGGATGCGGCGGCCGATCCTCACGCTGGGGATGTCA
This sequence comes from Raineyella sp., assembly GCF_034933565.1. Taxonomy (NCBI): domain Bacteria; kingdom Bacillati; phylum Actinomycetota; class Actinomycetes; order Propionibacteriales; family Propionibacteriaceae; genus Raineyella; species Raineyella sp. Next base: position 9,305 of record NZ_JAYFNG010000047.1, on the reverse strand, counting down.
CCTCGGCGGATTGCTTCGTAGGTCTGGTTCTTGCCAAGTCCCAGCACTCGGGACGTCTCATCGGTGGTGAGGGTCGGCTTGCCCAGCAAGGCCGCTACCTCCGGTGCGTAGTTGATGGTCACGGGGGCCTCCCAAGAACGTGCATTCACGATGGAACGTGAACTCTTGACACATCTTGATAATAGGAGGGACGTGAGGGGTAGTCAACCCACAGGAAGATATGTGACACTATTCCTGACAGAACGTGAACAGACGGGAGAGAAGGGACTAATGCGTATCGAAGAAGTCGCCGGAGCGAACATGAGGACGGCCAGAAACCGCCGCGCATGGAGCCAGGCCAACCTCGGCGAACACCTCGCGCCCTACCTGGGTGAACCATGGGCACGGGTCCAAGCGATCTCGGCAGCAGAGACCGGCAAGCGAGCGTTCACCGCCGCCGAGCTCGTCACCATCGGCCACGTCCTGGGGGTGAGTGTCGCCGACCTACTCGCCCCTCCCAGCGGGGTCACCACGGTCACAGCCGGTGAACTCTCCATCGACCTGGACCAGTTCAAGCGCGACGCATGGCTGAGCGCCCTCATGGCCGGACAGCAGCGGTTCAGGGACCTGAGCAAGGCCCAGCGCGCTCTTGACGCATCGGCACGCGGGATTGCGGGGCAGATGCTCGCCGACCCCGAAATGGCCGCCTATGTCCTCGACGGGCTGCAGGCCGAGCGCCGCGCCCATGAGGACGACGAGCCCCTGCCGCCGGACGTCGACCCGGCGAACCCATCGGGGCTGCGCTCGGACCTCGACAGGTCCCTGCTGCAGTTCCTCGAACTCGTCGAAGCCGAGTACCGCAACCTCAAGGAGAACGAACGATGAGTGACGTGTGGCGGCGCTGCGGCTGCCGCGACGAGAACGGCCGCCAGTACCGGCCCCTACCGAAGAACCCCACCGACGACCAGCAGGCCCGCGCCTGCCCCACCATGCTCACCGACCCGAAGCACGGCACCTGGGGCTACACAGTGTCCGCCGGATCCGACCCGGCCACCGGGAAGCGTCGACAGATCCGCAAGGCCGGATTCACCGGAGTGCGGGCCGCCGAGCGCGCCCGCGCCAAGCTCGTAACGTCCCTCGATGACGGCACCTACCGCGAGGCGTCCAACATCACCGTGGGCGAGTACTGCACCGCGTGGCTCCCACGTCGCAAGGCCACCGGCAACGGCCTACGCCCGTCCACCGCCCGCATGTACGACGCGTACATCACGAAGGACATCGTCCCGTCGAAGCTCGGCGCGACCCGCCTGCAGGACCTCCGACGCTCCCACGTCGCCGACTTCGTGCACGGGCTCGTCGAGGCCGGACGCGGCGCGCCCACGGTCAAGCGGATCATCGCGACGTTGCAGGCTGCCCTCGCCCAGGCCGTCAAGGACGAGGTGATCATCGCGAACCCCGCCACCGACACCGACCTACCCACCGTCCGCCGCAAGCCCGTGCAGGCGTGGGAACCCGCCCAGGTGCGGGCGTTCCTCGACCAAGCCGCGACGCACCGCCTCGGCCCCCTGTACGAGGTCACCGTCCTCACCGGCATGAGGCGCGGCGAGGTGTGCGGCCTCCGATGGGATGACGTCGACCTCGAGCACCGCCGCCTGACGATCCGGCACAACCGCGTCGACGCGGGCGGCAAGGTCGTCGAGTCCGAACCCAAGACGGCCGCCGGACGCCGCTCGGTGGCCCTGTCTGACGACGCTGTGGCCGCGCTGCTCGCGTGGCGCCTGCAGCAGCAGACCGAGGCGGCCGAGTGGGCCGAGGCGTGGAACGACACCGGCTACGTGTTCACCCTGGAGGACGGCAACCCGCTGCACCCGACCTACGTCACGCGCTTGTTCCAGACGATCCGCAAGGCCGCGAAGCTGCCGGACGGGGCGACGTTCCACCACCTGCGCCACCAAGCCGCGTCCAACCTCATCGCCGCCGGGGTCGACATCGCCGTGGTGTCGAAGATCCTCGGCCACGAGTCCATCGCCATCACGTCGGACTTCTACGGCCACCTCGTCGGGTCCGTCGCACAGGACGCCGTGAACGCAGCCGCCGAACTGTTGCGGACCCCCGCTGAGCACACATTGAACACACAAGGCGGGGCAGCGGCGTGACATCCGGTGAGCCCAAGACCCCGACCCACGCAATGACGCGGGGGAGTAGTGGAGCTCCCACAGGGAGTCGAACCCTGGTCTGCTCTTTACAAGAGAGCTGTTCTGGCCGTTGAACTACGGGAGCGCAGGCCAACATTGTGCCGTGGAGCCGCGACGATGTCGAAAGGCCCCACCACCGTACGGTGCGGCCCGGCTCGTCCCGCCGGCCGTACGGGGCGCCTAGCATGGCTGCGTGACCGCCTCCGCCCCCCTCGACCCCACTGGAGAAGAAGCCATCGGAGAGCCCGCTGGAGAAGCCGGCGGCGGCGCCGCCGCGGACCGGCCCGACGGGCTCGGTGAGCAGGAGCGGCGGCTGCTGGACTTCGAGGCGGCCTGGTGGAAGTACGCCGCGACGAAGGGGGAGGGCATCCGGGAGCGGTTCGGCCTGTCGGCCACCCGTTACTACCAGGCGCTCAACACGCTGCTGGACGACCCGGCGGCCCTGGCGTACGACCCGCTGCTGGTGCAGCGACTGCGCCGCGAGCGGGACCGGCGTCAGCGCGAGCGGTCGGCCCGACGCCTGGACGGGCGGGCGGAGGACCGGGTCCGGTAGCCGCGGCCGGCCCGGTGTCTGCCGTCGGTCCGATGCCCGCGGCCGGCCCGGTGTCTGCCGTCGGTCCGGTAGCCGCCGTCGGCGAGCCCGGCGCGGACCTCGAACCAGTTGGCCGCCCCGAGGTCACCGGTCCGCAGCCAGGACCAGGCCGCCGCCACCAGGTAGGCCGGCAGCATCGGCAGACCCAGCCAGTGGCACCACTGGGTGGCGTGGCGCTCCTCGTGCTCGAGCAGCCGGGGGAGCCGGCGGGCCAGTTCGTCGAACCGGCCCGGGGTGATCACCACCGAGCCGACGGTGAACGCCCCCGCGACCGGGAACCCCAGCCGGTAGCCCTCGGCCAGGTGCAGGCCCCGCGGCCCGCGGCGGACCTCGCACCGCCCGAGCGCCGCCACCGCCAGGCCGAGCGGGGTGGAGAGGTTGGCCCAGTTCGCCAGGGCGCGCACCGTGCCGGAGGTGTCCCGGGCGGGCCGGCGGGTGGCGTCCATACCGCCAGTCTCGCACCGGGAGTGTTTGCACTCGTTGGGGGTGAGTGCTAACAATTGCTTTGGCACTCCCCGCGGGTGAGTGCTACGTACGTGGGACTGGTGAGGCCCGGCCGGGCCGTCCGTCGCGGGCACCGGTCGCATGCACACCCAGACACTACGGACAAGCAACGGGGCCGCGCGCCTCGATTTGCGGGAGGATTCCCGGGACATGGCAAAGCTGATTGAATTCGACGTCGAGGCCCGTCGCGGCCTCGAGCGTGGCATGAACACCCTGGCCGACGCAGTCAAGGTGACCCTCGGCCCCAAGGGCCGCAACGTCGTGCTGGAGAAGAAGTGGGGCGCCCCCACCATCACCAACGACGGTGTCTCCATCGCCAAGGAGATCGAGCTCGAGGAGCCGTACGAGAAGATCGGCGCCGAGCTCGTCAAGGAGGTCGCCAAGAAGACCGACGACGTCGCGGGCGACGGCACCACCACCGCCACCGTGCTGGCCCAGGCCATCGTGCGCGAAGGCCTGAAGAACGTCACCGCCGGCGCCAACCCGATGAGCCTGAAGAAGGGCATCGAGAAGGCCGTCGCGGCCATCAACGACCAGCTGCTCGCCATGGCCACCGACGTGGAGACCAAGGAGCAGATCGCCGCCACCGCGTCGATCTCCGCCGCGGACACCCAGGTCGGCGAGATCATCGCCGAGGCGATGGACAAGGTCGGCAAGGAAGGCGTCATCACCGTCGACGAGTCCAACACCTTCGGCCTCGAGCTCGAGCTCACTGAGGGCATGCGCTTCGACAAGGGCTACATCTCGCCCTACTTCGTCACCGACACCGAGCGCATGGAGACCGTGCTCGACAACCCCTACATCCTGCTGGTGAACTCCAAGGTCGCCAACCTCAAGGAGCTCCTGCCGGTCCTCGAGAAGGTCATGCAGGCCGGCAAGCCGCTGGTCGTCATCGCCGAGGACGTGGAGGGCGAGGCCCTCGCCGGTCTGATCGTCAACAAGATCCGCGGCACCTTCGCCTCGGTCGCCGTCAAGGCCCCCGGCTTCGGCGACCGCCGCAAGGCGATGCTCGCCGACATGGCCATCCTCACCGGCGGCCAGGTCATCTCCGAGGAGGTCGGGCTCAAGCTCGAGCAGGCCGATCTGACCCTGATGGGCTCCGCCCGCCAGGTCATCGTCACCAAGGACGAGACCACCATCATCGAGGGCGCCGGCGAGGCCGACGCGCTCGAGGGCCGGGTCAACCAGATCCGCGCCGAGATCGAGCACTCCGACTCCGACTACGACCGCGAGAAGCTGCAGGAGCGGCTGGCCAAGCTCGCCGGTGGCGTGGCCGTGATCAAGGTCGGCGCGGCCACCGAGGTCGAGCTCAACGAGCGCAAGCACCGCATCGAGGACGCCGTCCGCAACGCCAAGGCGGCCGTCGAGGAGGGCATCCTGCCCGGCGGTGGCGTGGCCCTGATCCAGGCTGCCAAGGCCGTTTCCCTCGACCTGCAGGGCGAGGAGAAGACCGGCGCCCAGATCGTCTTCCGCGCGGTCCAGGCCCCGCTGAAGCAGATCGCCGAGAACGCCGGCCTCGAGGGCGGCGTGGTGGCCGAGAAGGTCGCCAACCTGCCCGCCGGCCAGGGCCTCAACGCGGCCACCGGTGAGTACGTCGACATGGTCAAGGCGGGCATCATCGACCCGGCCAAGGTCACCCGCTCGGCGCTGCAGAACGCCGCCTCCATCGCGGCGCTGTTCCTCACCACCGAGGCCGTCATCGCCGACAAGCCGGAGCCGGCGCAGGTGCCGGCCGGCCACGCCGGTGACGAGATGGGTGGCGTCGGCTTCTGAGCCGACTCCCCACGCGCCGGGCATCGTACGCTGCCCGGACCCAGCACAGCTGAACAGCCGGAGGGCGGTCCCGTACGGGGCCGCCCTCCGGTCGTTCGCGTACGGGGCCCTCGGGTCGTGGTGGGGCAGGCCCGTCGGATCAGGCCCGTCGGATCAGGCCCGGTGGGCCGTCCAGACGGCGTCCGCCCAGATGATCCGGGCCGCGTCGCGCCGCTCCGGTGGCAGGTCGTAGACGACCCGGGCGCTGTAGCCGCTCTGCGGGGCGAGGGTGGTGGGCAGCACCCGCCCCTCGGGGCCGAGCACCGTGGCCGGTCCGTACGCCCCGGAGCGCAGCACGGGCGTGTCGGCGGGCAGTGTGACCTCGGTGCTGCCCGGGTTCTGCACGGTGAACTCCACCGCGGTGACCCGCGCGGTCGACTCGCCCTTGCCGCTCGGCGGCCGGGCGTCCCCGATCCCGAGGATGCAGACCTCGAGGTGGCCGGTGGCGCTCACCTGGGTGACGTCCAGCGGCAGCGCAGTGGTCGGGGCGACCGCCGGGCCGACGCAGCGCTGGGTCGGGATCGGGCCGGGGGCACGGTCCAGCCGTACGTTCATCGGACCCGGGCCGCAGCCGGTGAGCAGACCCAGCGCGGCCAGCGCCGCGACCACGGGCCGAGTGTGTGACAGAGCCATGGTGTCTCCCCTGGTCGGCGATCCCGGGTGGGCGATCCTGCGCCATTCCCGGGCCGAGCTTGCCACAATGGCCCCATGGAGCTGATACCGGTGGTCGACGGACACAACGACCTGGCCTGGGCACTGCGCGAGTACGGCTACGACCTGCTGGCGCACGAACTGGACCGGGACCGCCCGGAGTTCCACACCGATGTGCCGCGGCTGCGGGCCGGAGGCGTCCGCGCCCAGTTCTGGTCGGTCTGGGTGCCCGGCACCCTGGCCGGCGACCGCGCGGTCGCGGCGACCCTGGAGCAGATCGACGCGGTGGGGGCGTTCATCGACCGTTATCCGGCCCACTTCGCCCGGGTGACCGACGCCGACGACTTCGACCGGCTGGTCGCCGCCGGGCCGCACGCGCCGATCGCCTCGCTGATGGGCGCCGAGGGTGGCCACTCGATCGCCAACTCCCTGGGTGTGCTCCGGATCCTGCACCGGCTCGGTGTGCGCTACCTGACCCTGACCCACAACGAGAACAACGACTGGGCGGACTCGGCGACCGACGAGCCGCGCCACCACGGGCTGACCGCCTTCGGCACCGAGGTGATCCGGGAGATGAACCGCCTCGGGATGATCGTCGACCTCTCCCACACCTCGGTCGACACGATGGCCGACGCGCTCGCGGTCTCCACCGCGCCGGTGATCTTCTCGCACTCCTCGGCCCGGGCGATCTGCCCGCACCCGCGCAACGTCCCCGACGACATCCTCGCCGATCTGACCGCCCAGGGCGGCCTGTGCATGGCCACCTTCGTCGCGCCGTTCGTCTCCGCGGCGGCGTACGAGTGGCGCAGCCGGGCCGAGGACGAGGCCCGCCACGAGGGCATCGACGTGCACGACCACGAGCAGATGGAGGCCTTCTACGAGACCTACCCGATCGCGATGCCACCGGCCACCCTTGAGGACGTCGTCGCCCACTTCGAGCACCTGCGCGAGGTGGTCGGGATCGACCACCTCGGCGTCGGCGCGGACTTCGACGGCACCAGCTGGCTGCCCGAGGGACTGTCCGACGTCTCCTGCTACCCGCGGCTGTGGGAGGCGCTGGCCCGCGGCGGCTGGAGCCACGACGACCTGACGAAGGTCGGCTGGCGCAACATGTCGCGGGTGCTGCACATGGTCGAGGACCGGGCGGGGACCATGCAGGCCACCGAGCGGGTGCCCGCCGACGAATCCGCGGCCATGCGGCCCGCCTGACGGAGGGGCGCCGATGGACAGTGTCCTGGAGGTGCTCTGCGGGCACGCCGACGACGCCCGCCGGGCCGAGGAGGGCGGGGCCGACCGGGTGCACCTGGTCGCGCAGGCCGGGGCGGGGGAGATGTCGCCGACGCCCGACGTCGTGGCGCAGGTCTGCGCCGCGACCGCGCTGCCCGTCCGGGTCACCCTGCGGCTGCGCGAGGGGTGGACCACCGACGGCGGAGAGGTGACCCGACTGCGCGGCCTGGCCGCCGCCTACCTTGACGCCGGTGCCGAGGGCATGGTGATGGGCTTCCTGGGCCCCTGGTCGGCGGTCGACGTCGAGGTCTGCGCGACGGTGGCCGGCGACGCCGGCTGGCCGTGGACGTACGACCGGGCGCTCGACCAGTGCCTGGACTTCGACCACGCCTGGGCCGCGCTGCGCCGGCTGCCCGGCCTGGACCAGGTGATGAGCGCCGGCTCGGCCCGGGGCCTGGAGCACGGCCTGGACGGGCTGGTCGACCGGGCGCGCACCGACCCCTGGGTGGCCGAGAACCTGATGGCCGCCGGCGGGCTGGCGCCCGAGCACGTGCCGTGGCTGCACCGGGCCGGGATCCGGGCCTTCCACGTCGACGCCCAGGTGCGTCCGCTCGGGTCGTACCGGGCCTGGGTGGACGCCGGGCTGGTGCACTCCTGGCGCGACCTGCTGGACCGCAGCGATCGCCGGGCCGCCGCCCGCCGACCGGTCTGACCGGTCTGACCGGGCCGATGAGGCCGGTGGGATGATCGACGGCATGTACATCCCGCAGCACTTCGCGATGGGCGACGACGAGATCCGTACGCTCCTGGCCGGCGTCGGGGCGGCCGACCTGGTCACCCGGCACGGCGACGACCTCGAGGCGACCTACCTCCCCTTCGTGTACGACCCGTCCCCGGGCCCGTACGGTCGGCTGATCGCCCACGCGCAGCGCAACAACCCGCAGGTCCGCGAGCCGATCACCGGCGAGGGCCTGGTGATCGCCCACGGCACCGAGCACTACCTCAGCCCGGCCGGGTTGCCGTCCACCGCCGAGCACGGCCGGGCGGTGCCGACCTGGGACTACGTCACCGTCCACGTCCGCGGCGAGGTCCGGCTGCACGACGACCCGGACTGGACCCGCCGGGCGGTGACCGTGCTGACCGAACGGCACGAGCCGGCCGGCGAGTGGACCGTGCAGGACCCGCCCGGTGACTTCGTCGACCGGATGCTGCGCGCCGTGATCGGGGTGGAGCTCGTCATCACCGGCTGGTCGGGCAAGGCGAAGATGGCGCAGAACAAGGCCCCGGACGATCTGGTCGTGCTGATCGACCGACTGCGCACCGCGGGCGACACCGAGGGCGCCGACTACCTCGCACGGGTCAGCCTGCCGGCCGCCACCGCCCGGGCCGAGCTGGTCGCCGACGTACGCACCCGCGGGCGTGGCTGAGGCCGACCAGGACGCCGCGGGACAGGGACCGAGCAGGACGCCGCGGGAGCGGCAGGGGCCGAGTAGGGCACCCCGGGAGCGGCAAGGGCCGACCAGGACGTCGCGGCCGGGCGGTTACGCTGGAGCGCGTGAGTTCCGCGCACCAGCCCCACTTCCACGAACGCCCCGGCATCGCGGTCGAGCCGCACCTGCGGCCGTGGAAGTTCCGGCGGGCGTCCCGCGTCGTCATCGTCGGCCCGGGGGAGCAGGAGCCCGAGGTGCTGCTGATCCACGACAGCGATCCTGGCCTCGCCGGGTCGACCTGGTGGGTCACCCCCGGAGGCGGCATCGACGGCGACGAGACCCCTGCCCAGGCGGCGGTCCGCGAGGTGCAGGAGGAGACCGGGTGGGTCGCCGGCGAGGCGGACCTGCTCGGCCCGATCGCACACCGGGTGGCGCGGCACGGCTACTCCGACCAGGTACTGGAGCAGGACGAGTGGTTCTTCCTGCTCGCCGTGCCGCGGTTCCGGGTCTCCACGGCCGGCCACACCGAGGACGAGCAGCTGACCCTGAAGGGCTCCCGCTGGTGGCCGCTGAGCGCGATCGCCGCGACCGAGGAGTGGATCTGGCCGGCCGGACTGCTCGACCTGGTGGCCCTGGGCGACCTGCCGCAGGCATGGCCCCGCGAGCTCGGCCTGGAGGAGACCGAGTCGACGGTCCCGATCGCGGGCGCCACGCCCCGTACGGCCTGATGCCGCGTACGATCTGACGTCCGGTACCCCCGTACCGCTTGATCCGGTGGGCCGCCGGCCGGGCCCGGGTCAGCCGCGGTCGAGCTTCTCCAGGTCGTCGGCGTCCATGATCCGGTAGCGGTAGCCCTGCTCGGCCAGGAAGCGCTGGCGATGCTGGGCGAAGTCCGCGTCGGAGGTGGCGCGCGGC